>JAOAIN010000053.1 GCA_026414685.1 Candidatus Goldiibacteriota bacterium | reverse complement strand
AACTATGGATTTACATGCCGGTCAGATTCAAGGATTTTTTGATATACCGGTTGATCATCTTCTTGCAGCACCTGTTTTTATAAGTTATTTTAAAAAGAAAAAGATAAAAAATCTTGCAATTGCAACAGCTGATATTGGTGGAATCAAATTGGCTTGGTATTTTGCAGAAAAATTAAATGTGCCCCTTGTTGTTGTTGATAAGAAAAGAAGGGGCCCTGAATCAGTTGATGCCATGCATTTGATTGGTGATGTAAAGGGAAAAAATATTTTAATACCAGATGACATGCTTGCAACAGGGAGTACTCTTGCTCAGGCAGCAAGATTTGTGAAATCAGAGGGTGCTTTAAAAATTTACGCATGTATGACTCATGGGCTTTTTTCTGGAAATGCGGTCTCAAAGATACAAGAAGCACCAATTGAAGAAATAGTTGTAACCGATACAATTCCACAACATGATAGAAGTAATATAAAAAAATTAACTGTTTTATCTGTTGCCTGGTTATTCGGAGAAGCAATCAAAAGAATCCATAATGAGAAAACAATAAGTCAATTATTTAAATGATATAGGAGGTTTTAAAATGAATCGTTTAGAAATAGAAGCAACTTTGAGAGAAAAAAAAGTTGCAGCAAAGAAACTTAAAAAATCAGGAAAAATTCCTGCCATAGTGTATGGGAAACAGACAAAATCCATGCCCATAGAAATAAAGATAAAAGATATAGAAAAAACAGTGAAAACGCTTGAAGAGGGAACTTTACTTATAACTCTTAAATTGAAAGAAAAGGATAAAGAAGAGGAAAAAACAGTTGTGATAAAAGAGGTTCAGAGAGATCCAAGGACAGATGAAATAATTCATGCAGATTTCCATCAGATATCCGAAAATGAAAAATCAGTTTTTAAAGTCCCTGTTTTTGCAAAAGGAGTGGCAGAAGGTGTTAAAATGGGTGGAATTTTAGAGCACAGTTTACGTGAGATTTCTTTAAGATGTTTGCCAAAGGATCTACCGCCAAAAATTGAAGTGGATATAACATCTTTGAAAATAGGTCATAGCTTAACAATTGGTGATATTCAATTACCCGAAGGTGTGGAAGTAATGGATGATAAGAACAGGGTATTATTTGCAGTTGTCACTCATAAGATAGAAGAAGCACCCAAACCAGGTGAGATAGCAGCAGCTGTGACACCGGAAATGGCGCAACCAGAATTGATTAGGAAGGAAAGAAAAGAAGAGGAAGTGAAAGAAGAACCTTCTCAGGACCTAGCAAAAGAAAAAGAAGCAGCAAAGAAAGAGGAGAAAAAATAAAAAAGCAGGAATTTGATGAAATTAATAGCAGGCCTTGGTAATAAAGGAAAAGAATATAATAATACCAGGCATAATATAGGTTTTATTTTTCTTGATTATTTTGCAGATAAAATAAAAATACAATTTAAAGATAAAAATAAACTTGCAATATACTCTTTTAAAAATATAGGTGGGGAGAGAATAATTTTCATAAAACCTCAGACCTATATGAATCAATCCGGACGAGCAATAAAATTTTTTATGGATAGACATAAAATAAACATAACAGATATTCTTATAATACATGATGATATTGATCTAAATTTTGCAAGAATAAAAATAAAAAAAGGTGGCGGGGATGCGGGTCATAATGGAATAAAGTCAATAATACAAGAAGTTGGTGCTGGTGATTTCTGTAGAATAAGAATAGGAATAGGAAGACCAAAGGAAAAAGGCAATGAAGCTGACTTTGTCCTTGATAGATTTTCCAATGAAGAAAAAAATAAACTTGAGAAAAAATTTCCTATTATAGAAAGTTTTATATATAACTGGATTTCATCCGGTTATGAAAAAGCTGCTAGTAAATTTAAAGATGAATAAAATAATTTGAAATTTTAAAATAAAAAATATAGAGGGGTAATATATGCTTACAAAAGAAGAAAGAACAATCCTTTTAATAATTTTTATTGCTTTTATTATAGGAATTTTTACATATTTTTTTACTTCATATAATAAAAATATAAAAAAAGAAATTATTTCTGATGGTAAGATAAACATTAATACAGCTTCAGTAGAAGAATTGGATAAACTTCCAGGTATTGGGATAATAATTGCAAAAAGAATAATAGAATATAGAGAAAAAAACAAGAAATTTAAAAAAATAGAAGAAATAAAGAATATAAAAGGTATTACTTCAAAGAAGTTTGAGAAGATAAAAAATTATATAGAAATTGAACAAAGATAGTCCTATTCATCTATATGAATAAACCATTTATATTCTTATTCTTATCCCTTGCAACAGG
>JAOAIN010000104.1 GCA_026414685.1 Candidatus Goldiibacteriota bacterium | reverse complement strand
GGTTTTCCATTTTTTGTGCCTGCTTATATAAAATCAAATGAAATAAATATTTATGGTGAAACAAAATATAATATGACAGTTATGGATGTTCTTAAAAAACAACAGCAATTTATCAATTTTCCTGTTGAATTAAGTGGTATGTCTGCCAAACTTATTTTCAATGAATTGCATGGTAATGATGAAATAAAAATAGGTCCTTTTAAAGTTAATTATATCAGAATAAATCATCCGGGTGGAAATCTTGCATTAAGAATTGAAAGCGGTAGTTCTTCTTTTGTTGTAGCCACAGATTATGAGCATTTTTCAGTTCCAGATGCCAATCTTATAAAACTTGCAAAAAATGCAACTGTGTTGATGTATGATGCGCAATTTACACCGGAAGAATATCCCAAATATATTGGATGGGGACATTCAACTTATGAAGAAGGTATTAAGTTAGCGCTTCTTGCCGGAGTTAAGGATTTGCATCTTGTTCACCATGCTCCTGAACATACTGATAGTGAAATAGATCAAATACAGCTTGCAGCACAAAATAAATTTCCTTCAACCATTGCAGTGAGAGAAGGATTTGAAATACAGATTTAATTAAAGCTGTTTTAAAATATGTTTGGGAAATATGTTTTATAAGTATGTTTTGAAAATATGTTCTGCCAGTGATTACGAGAAATATTATGTTACATGATTTAATATTTGTTTTAAACATTATTACTAAACATTTATAACAAACATTCTTAATAAACATTTTTATTAAACATCTATAAAGAATATTATTAATATGATATAATAGTTATCAAAAAACACAGGAGATTTAGATTGGAACAGAATGAATACGAACAGATAAGAGTTTTACCTTTTTTCAGAGAACTTTCTGATAAGGAACTTGATATTGTTTTAAGAAAGGTATTTACCAAATTTTATAAAAAAGGTTCAATATTATTTGTGGAAGGTATGCCAGGAGAAGTTTTATATATTGTTTTAGAAGGAAGTGTGATAATTACAAAAAAGGCAAAGGATGGCAGTGAAATTGAAATCGCCAAATTGGGTTACGGTGAACTTGTTGGAGAGATGTCATTGATTGATTCAGGACCCAGAACAGCAACAGGAAAAACAGAAGTAGATTCAAAGCTTATTGTAATTACAAAAAAATCTTTTAATGAGATACTTGAATCAGATCCAAGAATTGCTGCAAAAATATTAATGGAACTTTTAAAGGTGTTGAACAAAAGATTAAGAGCCACTGATAAAAGATTTGAAAATTCGTAAAAATGGGATTATCTGCTATGATTAATAAAAAATTATATATTTTTATTGTTTTTATTCTTGTTAACAGCTGTGCAACATTAAAGACAGTAAATAGACCCGAGATTATTAAAAATCCATTTCAGGAAGCAATTTCATTTTATTATTACTCTCTTGGTTATTTGAGTGAATTGCAAAACGAAACTGATAGGGCTATTGAATATTATAATTTAAGTGCAAAATATTCATATTCGCCAGGTTCAATATACAAAGAAATGTCTTATTTATATGGGTTAAAAGGGGATAATGCAGAAGCAATAAATATGATAGAGAAAGGTTTAAAAGAGGACCCTTATAATATAGAAATATTACTTATGGCGGCGCGATTGAGAATGGAAAATGAAAAATATGAGGAAGCAAAAAAGATTTTTGAACGGGTAATTGAAATAGACCCTATCTGTGCGGATGCCTATTTTTATTTAGGAATAATTGCATATAAAAATAATAATAAGGATGAGGCAGAATCATTTTTTTTGAAAAATATTTCTCTCTCATCAGATGCTTCTGCTGCATATTATAATATTGGTCTTATTTACAGTGGTAAAGATGATTATGAAATGGCTGAAAAATATTTTTTATCTTCTATAAGAGCAAATCAGTTATATTATAGAGCTTATGAGGCACTTGCTCAGGTATATGAAATAAAAGGTGATATTGAAAAGGCCGTGAACGTATATCAAGATCTGTTAAAAATCAAACCTGATGATGTAAATATAATAAAATCAATAGCTGATTTATATTACAGACAGCAAGATTATAATAAATCAATAGAAATTTATAAAGATTTGATAAAGAATGACAAAAAAAATCTTGATTATATATATTCTCTCGGATTACTTTATTTAAAGACAAAAAATTATAAAGAGGCCCTGGAACAATTTTTAAAAGTGGATAAAGTTAAGAAAATCACTTTAAATAGATATTATATCGGTGTTACCTATGAAGAGCTGAAACAATATGATAAAGCACTTGATATTTTTATGGAACTTATTAAAGAAGATGAAGAATTTATTAATGGATATTATCATATAGGGTATATATATGGAGAGATTGGCAAACTTGATAAAGCAATAGAACTTTTTAAGAGTGCGTTAGAAAAAAATAAAGACAAGGAAGAATTTTATATTTTACTTGCAGCAGCATATACAGATGCAAAGGATTATACAAAAGCAAAGGATATTTATTTACAAGCATCGGAGAAATTTACAAATTCTGAAAAAATTTTTTTCAATTTAGGTGTTATTTATGATAAATTAAAGGATTATGATAATGCAATTAAGGCATTTAAAAAAGTTATTGAAATAAATCCAAAAAATGCAGAGGCATATAATTACATCGGATATACTTATGCTGAACGAGGTGAAAAACTTGATGAGGCGCAAGAGTTAATAAAAAAAGCGTTGCAGTATGATAAAAATAATGGTTATTTTATTGATAGCTTAGGATGGGTTTATTATAAAAAAGGTATGTACAGCGAAGCGTTAAAAGAATTATTAAGAGCAATAGAAGAAGTTGAAAAAAAATCCGGTAAAGGTGACTCAGTTATATATGAACATATTGGAGATGCATATACAAAAAATAACGAACCAGAAAAAGCTGCTGAATATTTCAAAAAAGCGCTTGAAAATGCAGATACTGATAGACGTGTAATCCTGGAAGAAAAATTAAAATCAATAAAAAAATGATTTTTTTATCTCCGGCAAAAATAAATCTTACTCTTTTTATTAAAGGTAAAGATGAAAAGGATGGATATCATTATATAGATTCAATTATTGATCCTATTTCGCTTTATGATTTAATAGATATTAATGTAACTGACAATAAACAAATCATATTAAAAGATAAATTTAATAAGTTGAAAATTCCTACAACTGAAAATCTCATTTATAAAGCAGCTTCATTATTGCAGAATAAATATAATGTAAAAAAGGGGGCAATTATTGAATTTTACAAATATATACCTGATGGAGCCGGATTGGGTGGCGGTTCAAGTAATGCTGCAACAACTTTAAAAGCTTTGAATAGATTGTGGAAATTAAAATTATCACTAAAAGAATTAGAAAAAATAGCAATACATATAGGCTCTGATGTTCCATTTTTTATTAGGGGCAAATATGCACGTATAACAAAAAAAGGTGAAAAAATATCTATTCTTAAAAGAAAAAAAATAAACTGGTATATCATAATAATTCCTAAATTATGCAAAATAAAAACTGCACAAGCTTATCAATGGTACGATAAAGATTTTGTATTGACAGAAAAGACGACATGTAATAAAATATTAAATGGTAATTTTTTATATAATGAATTGGAAGGACCAGTTTTAAAGAGAAACATTTTATTGAATAAAATAAAAGAAAAATTAATTTCTGTTGCAAATGATGGAAATAAAGTTTCATTAAGTGGTAGTGGTTCTGCTATGTTTTCATTATGTGAAACAAAAATTAAAGCAAAAAATTTATTTCAGAAAGCAAAAAGAATTTTTAAAAATTGTTATATATATATGGTTCATTCAATTTAAAATTTATTAATGGAGGCGTGAGTAATGGAAATTACAAATGTAAAAATTTATCCAACTCAGGGAAAAGATGAAAAGTCGCAGAAATTAAAGGCTTATGCTGCCATCACTTTTAATGATTCATTCATTGTTCGTGGTTTAAAAGTTATTGAAGGCTCAAAGGGATTTTTTGTTGTAATGCCGAGTAAAAAACTTGCAAATGGAATCTACAAAGATGTTGCTCATCCGTTAAATAATGAAACTCGTAAAAAAATAGAACAGAAAGTCCTTGAAAAATTTTACGAAATGAGACAGAAAAACGATACAAGAGCGCAATAAAGACATTTATAATTTCAGATTTTTGATTTATGATTTACTACAATAAATTTATTTTACTTTGATATCAAATAAAAATCCCCAATATATATCTTTGAGCTATATTTTTTTATAATGACGTTTTGTATTTGATAATTAAAAATGTTTTGGTATAATGTTTTTCATTGCTTGGGCGGTCGCCAAACTGGCAAGGCATCAGGTTTTGGTCCTGACATTATGGTGGTTCGAGTCCACCCCGCCCAGCCAGAAAATATATTTTCTTTTCTTATTTTTTTCTTTAATTAAAAATCTATTTGATTTAAAAGCCAACAAATATAGTATAAACTTTTTTAAAAAATTAGGGGATCGGAGAGACATGGTATACATAATTGATATACTCTTTATTAATCATTTTGTCAAGAATAATCGGTGGCAACATACAGATGTTTTTAGGTAAATCAGGATTTTTCATTTGTATAATATCCCAAGGAGTTTGATTT
>JAOAIN010000011.1 GCA_026414685.1 Candidatus Goldiibacteriota bacterium | reverse complement strand
CGTTGCATGCGTAGATTACCAGGATGGATATTATAATGATGCCTTTGGCAATGGGAGACATCCTGTTATAACAAGTAATATAAATGAATATCCAGAGGAGCCGATAATAGCATATCCGAATCCATATAAGATAGAAGGTGGCAACAAAGGAATCAAATTTGTAAATCTTGCGCCAAATACAACAGTGCAGATATATACAATATCAGGAGAAAACGTGATATCATTAAATACACTAGGAGGGACAAGAGTGGTATGGGATGGAAAGAATAAAAAGGGGAAAGAAGTGGCAAGTGGAATATATTATTATGTAATATTAAACATGAATAGTAAAGAGATAGTAAAAGGTAAAATATTTATAATAAAGTAGTAGCATAAATTGAATGAAAATAATTAAGAAACTAAATATATGATTAAAATGCAAAAGGTTTTGTCAAGAAAAATGTGTAATTAATATAAAGTAAAAAATAATTATTGACTTTTTAATTTTGTTATACTATATTTATTACTAACTCGGTGATATATTTAAAAGGAGATAAAAATGAGAGAAAAGATTGAAAAAGTGATACAGGATTTAAGGCAGTATCTTCAAATGGATGGTGGAGATATAGAACTTGTTGATGTAGATGAAAAAACAGGAGAAGTAAAAGTTAAGTTAACAGGAGCATGTCACGGTTGTCCTATGGCTGTTGTCACACTCACTCAAGGTGTGGAAGCAAGATTAAAAGAACAAGTTCCAGAAGTTACAAAGGTAATAGCTGTATAGTTTAACTTATAGTCAATAGATATTTTATATGTTCTTTGATTTTTTGAACTGAATTGAAGGACAAATTGAAATATTTTTCTATTTTTGATACATCATACATTGGTGGGTTGTTTGACCATCCTTTATTAATAAGTGTTATGTGTGGTTTATTACCGGAAAGTTCAAAAGCCCATTTTGCAATCTGTTCCCAGGTTATGAAATCTTTACCGAGTCCAAAAAATATCTCATTTTTACAATTACTATTTAACACATTTAAATAAATTTTAGCAAGATCACCTGCCCATATAAACTGCGTCCCGTCATTTTTTATGAGGGTGATTTTTTTACCATATTTTGCTTTTTTACATATATCTTTGAAACGATTGTCAGGTTCAACAGGTGCGCCGATTACAACTGGATTGCCAAAGGTATATCCAGGTCTTATAATATTTAAATACAGATTTTTATAATAATTTGAATATGCACTGATAAATAATTCTACAGCACCTTTTGTTGCACCATAAAAATCAGAAGGAGTGCATCTTGCATTTTCATTAGTTTTAGTGATGATGGGACCAACTGCAGCTGTTGAAGATGTGAATATTATTTTTTTTGCGCCTTTTTTTATTGCAAAATCAATCAAAGCAATAGATGGGAGGGTTTCATTTTTCACCATTTCAGGGCCTGTTTCGCCCCAGCCAAGAGCAATATGAATAAAAGCATCCATTTTTTTTACTGTTTTAAAAAAAGTTGAGAGATTATATAAATTAAATTTTTTTATGGTTACATATGGTAATTTTTTTAATAATGGTATTTTTTCAGGATTTCTTGCAAGAACAGTAGTTTTATAACCATTTTGGGCGAGTTCATTAACCACATAACTACCTATAAAACCTGTTCCACCAGTTATATAGATGTTCATTAACACACCTTTAAATTATATTGACAAAATTATTATGTTTTTTATAATTATATCATAAGTAAGACAATTATAAATAAAAAATTTAAAATATTATAATATTTAAAATAGTGAAATTAATTAAGAAGGAGGAGGTTATGAAAAAAGTATTTATTTTCGTTTTAGTTTTATTACTACTTTTTAATTTTAATATTTTTGCCAAAACAAAAAAAGTTGTTAAAAAAACAACCACTACAACCACAACAACCTATGTTACTGAAGGCGGTGGTTATTATGGTGGTTATAAAGGAGCGCGTGGTTTTGGTGCTGGAATTATAATAGGTCTTGCAAGTGGGTTAAGTTTAAAAAACTGGATTGATAGTGTTGGTGCTATTCAGATTGATGCGAGCTGGAATTTTGATTATGGAGCTTTTGGGGTTGGTGTTGCATATCTTTTTCATAATTTTGATTTAATACGAAATGTTCAAGATAGCAAATTACCTGTATATTTTGGAATAAAAGGATGGTTGGCATTTTCTCCACATGCTGCAGTACTAGGGGTGCAGGTCCCTCTTGGTATTGTGTGGATTCCACGAGCAGCACCTATAGATATATTTTTACAGTTTGAACCAGGAATAAGTATAATTCCTGGAACTCATTGGGCATATAATGCTGGAATTGGTATAAGATATTATTTTTAATTTTATGAGAAAAAATTTTTTTTCTATATTATTTATTTTCTGTATAATTTTAAATGTTTTTTCTGACGAAAAAGTAATTTATAAAACAGTATATGTTGATGAATGGGGAAAAGGCGATAATTTAATAGAAATTAATTTTATGTATCCTGGTCTGCTATCCGGAGTCCGATATGAAAGAAAACTGGATGATAATTTATCTATCGGATTAATGGCTTTTTATAATGTTGCTGGAAATATGATAAGTTTAGGGGGACGTCTGGAAAATAATTTTTATATTCACAATCATTCACTGAATTCATTTTTTACTGGACCATTTCTATCTATATATAATTTAAATGGCGGCAATAAATCTGGTTTATTTTTTGGTGCTGGCATTAATATTGGTTATAGATGGATTTTTAATAATTTATATTGTTTTTCGCCTAGAGTAACATTTCAGTATGGTATTGGACCTGAATCAGAAGAAAATATAAGAGCTGGCGCAAGTGGATTCAGTTATGGAGTTGGGATAAGTGGTGGAATAGTTTTTTAAATACAAATGTTAATTATCAAATATCAGATGGTAAATGTATTTTAAGATATGATTATAAGAAGATTTGAGAATACCAAGATCTTAAGATGCGAAGATATAAAGATTTGAATATTTAAACCTGTAGTCCCCTTCCCTTGACAAATGCCAATAATATGCTATAATTAATATATAATTTATACGTTTATATATAATATTAGAGAGGTGAGGGAGCATTAATGAAATACAAAGAAATGCATGAAAAATTTGATTTTAATAAATTCTTAATAGAGTTGTGGAAATCATTTGAAAAAACAGGATCAATAAGTGCATTTTTACTTTACAATGAGTTGAAGAAAAAAAACGAAAGAAGTAGAGAAGTAAAGATAAGAAAAGCGGATGCCAAAAATTAACCTAATAATTAATCTTGATAAATCTCAATTAGCATATTAAAAATATTCTTTACATTATATTTCTATTGGGGTATATTAATTTAATAATTAATTTTATATTTAATTTAAAGGATAAAAAATGGATTTTGAAGTAATAAAACAAAATATTGAAAAAGATTTTAATGATGTTAATGATTTTAATTATTTAAATCTGATTAAATCAAAATATCTGGGTAAGAACGGTATTGTTACAGAATTGTTTAGAAAATTGAAAGATATACAGAGTGAGGAAGAAAAAAGAGAAGTTGGAAAGAAAATTAATTCAATCAAACAAATGGTAGAAGAAAAATATGAACAGAAAGAACAAGAATTAATATTAAAGAAAAAATCTCTTGAATTAAAAGATATTGATTTAACTCTTCCTGGATATAATATAATAAAAGGGAACATCCATCCCATCACAAAGACAATGGAAGAAATTAATTCTATTTTTTTAAGAATGGGATTTTCTATAGAAGAAGGACCGGAAATAGAGACAGAATACAATAATTTTAAAGCACTTAATTTCCCTGAGGATCATCCTGCAATGGATATGCATGATACTTTTTATATAGATGATAAATATATTTTAAGAACCCATACCTCGCCGATCCAGATAAGAACAATGCTAAAATACAAACCACCATTAAAAATAATAGCTCCAGGTAGAGTTTTCAGAAGGGATGCAATAGATGCATCTCATTCTACAGTTTTTCATCAGGTTGAAGGTTTCATGGTGGATGAAAATGTTCGTTTTTCTGATTTAAAAGGTGTTCTTGATTTATTTACAAAGGAAATTTTTGGAAAAGATTTAAAAACACGGTTTAGACCTAGTTTTTTCCCGTTTACAGAGCCATCTGCAGAAGTTGATGTTCAGTGTGTGAATTGTAAGGGCAAGGGATGCTCTGTATGTAAGCAGACAGGTTGGCTTGAGATACTTGGCGCAGGTATGATTCATGTAAATGTTTTTAAAGCAGTTAATTACGATCCTGAAAAATATACAGGATTTGCTTTTGGGATGGGAGTTGAAAGAATCGCTATGCTTAAATATGGAATTGATGATATGCGTCTTTTTTATGAAAATGATATCAGATTTTTAAAACAATTTTAATTATGAAAATTATTATATTATTTTTCATATTTCTTTTTGTGACTCTATCAATCTATTTACATAGGAAAATAAAGAAGGGAATTATAGATTTATTTTTTTATTTTCTAAATAGTTATAAAAATATTTTAAAATCAAGTAATATCAATATTGAACTAAAAGAAATTATTAAAATTGAAACATTATTTATTATATTTTTCATTATTTTTTATATATTGTTTAATAAAATGATTATTTTTTTATTTTCCTTTCCTGTCTTAATTATTATACCGGTAATTTATATAAACTATAAAAAGAAAAAATATATCACGGAGTATTACAATTCTTTACTGGATTTTCTAGAATCTATGATATCAAGCTTAAAATCCGGATTGAGTGTACTAAAATCATTGCAGATTTATTCCCAAAGAGACAAAGGTCCTGCTGGTAATGAGATTTCAAATGTTTTAAAAAATGTAGAACTTGGTAAAACATTACAGGAAGCACTGATGGAATTATCAGAAAGAATTCCTATTAAAGAAAATCAAATTATTATTTTTGCAATTGTAAATGGGCTTGAAACAGGAGGAAATATTGTAGAAATTCTTGAAAATATTCATGAAACAATAAGAAAAAGAGACGAGTTAAACAGAGAGATAAAAGCATTGACATCGCAGGGAATTTTATCAGGTGTTATTGTTGGATTATTACCCGTGTTATTAGTAGTGGTTTTGATTTTTATTGATCCCTATTTTATCAATCCTTTATTTACAACAGCCACAGGTAATGCAATGCTTTTGGTGGCTGTTGCAATGGAAATTATAGGCGCTTTTTTTATAAAAAAAATAGTAGATATTAAATAGGAGAAAAAACAATGAATTTTTTATTTGTGATATTTATTTTCATTGCGATTGCAAGTGGTATTGGTGGTTTATCCGTAGTGTTATATAGACAGATTTTGATAAGAAAGTTGAAGGGCAAAAGTGCAGTATCTTTTTTTGAAAGATTAAAAGAGATTTATTTTTATATAAAGAAATATATAATCAATATTAATTCAAATTTTGTGAGAAATAATTTCTATAAACAGATTGAAAATTCTTTAAAAATTATTAATTATGATTCTAAAATTAACAAAGAACAATTTCTTTTTTTTCAGGAAATTAATTCAATTCTTTTTTTTATTTTATCTTTATTTATTTTAAATGATTTTTTATTTGCAATTTGTTTTTGTGTAGTTGGTTTTTATTTCCCGGTTATTATTTTGAAATTCAAAGTTGACAACAAAAAGGAACAAATTTTAAAAGAAATTCCCGATGCACTTGATATCATAGCTGCAAATATAGAAGGTGGACTTTCAATCAACCAGGCAATTACAAGATACGCTAGTAGAAATAAAAATTTTTTTTCTGAAGAAATTTTACTGGTCCTAAAAAAGGTGCAACTGGGCAAGAGCTTTGAAGAGGGATTAAGAGAACTTGATGAAAAACTTATGATGAGAGAAATTTCTTCTATTATAAATTCATTGATTCAGGCAGGAAAAATAGGTGGTAATATTAAAAAAATAATAAAGGATCAGGCAGAGGAAATAAGAAAAAAAAGATTTCAGTTTTTAAAGAAAAAAGCATATGAGGCGCCTGTAAAACTTCTTATCCCTTTAATTTTATTTATTTTTCCTGTAATATTTATTGTTCTTTTTGGACCAATAATTATTAAAATTTTAAATGGTTTTTAATGAATCTTCTAGTTAATGATAAAAGGATTACACAGAAGCTGGAAATTGCTGATAATTTTTTAAAAAGAATAAAAGGATTAATAGGTAAAAAATCTATTGATGAAAATTATGGTTTATTCATACCATGTTGTAATTCGGTTCATACTTTTTTTATGCAGTGCCCGATAGATATAGTAATGACAGATAAAAATTTCAAGGTGATCTATTTGAGAGAATTTGTCAATCCTTTTAAAATTATTATTTGTTTCAAAGCCTATCATACATTTGAATTTGCAGCTGGAATAATAAAAAAGGTGAAAATAAAAAACGGAGATTTCTTAAAAATAGTTTAGGATATGGTGATTTAATGAAAAGGACACCTATTTATATCCATAAACCTGATTTAAATTTCACACATAGAAATTCTGAAGTTTCTTATGATCCCACAAATAAATTTTATCAGGTTACATTTCCATATGATTATGAAAAAGCATTTTATGATTTCATAGAAAGCTTTACAAATCTACTTTTCTATGAATTAAAAATAAAAGATTTTGGTGCGCTTCCAAGAGATAAAAATATGACTGGGTTTTATTTTAATCTGCTTTCAGAGTTTGGAAATCTTTCGTGGGATTCTTATAACCGTTGGTATTTTGATTGGAAAGTAAAATTTCAGGAGAGAACTAAAAAGATAATAGTGAATTCAATAATACAGTCCAAGGCACTTGAAATTAAAGATTTTGAATTTTTTACCTGAGTATCTTTGGTAACCTTTTTTTCCATATTTATTGAAGATTATTTTCATAAACATTTTGAAAAATTTAGTATAATTAAGGAGACGTTATTTTATTTTTTAGGTGAAATATTGTTTATAATCCTTAAAGAAATATATGATGATGAAGAAATAGATGCTTTAAGAATTGAAAAGACGGGCCAAGATAAGAAAAAGATATCTCCCCTTATAAATAAATATACAATAATTTATAACGATATTGCCAGTATTTCACATATTGAAAAAATGATGTTTGATTTTGATGATGATGTATTCATTGATCGGATTATATTAAACAAAATATTGCAGATTTTTGATGTTTTGGTAAGAAATACAAAAAATTTTATTTTGCAGGATAAACTCAGAAATATACTTTCTGATATGGTTAATATCAGGGTAATGCTTTCAAATAAGAAAGATAGAAAATTATTTATTAAATTAATTAGAGAAGATAAAGAATTTTTTGAACGTATTATTGTGAAATATGAAAAAAAACAAATTTTATCAATTATAAGAGATATTGTTTCTGATATTGGCAATTGTGCTTTGGTGAATATAATACGTAATGATGAAATCATAGATGATATTTTTTATGATAGAAAAGTATATTTAAATATAATAAAAATGTTAGATGAGATAAATAATAAAAAATCAAAAGAATTAAAAAGATATATAAATTATGCTCTGGATAAATTTAAAAGAAGTAGGAATAGATTTTTTAATATTCTTTCCGCAAAAGAATTTGAAAAAATAATTACAGGCATTCTTGAAAATGTGTCATTTTTTTTAAAAATAACACTTGATTATTTTTTTATACGGGATAAGTTTGGCAGAAAGTCATCTTATAGTGATTCTCTTTCAGGAATTAAAATTTTAAGACAGAGTGAAATAAAACTAATAAAGGATAATGAAACCGGTAAAGAAAAAATGTTGTGTGAAATGATATCTGCTGATCAGAAGACAAGAATAGAGAATATGTATTTGGAAGGAAATGTTTTTTATATTAGACATGATGATTTTATGTATCCAGGCAAGGAAGAAAATGTGAGGCAGAAGAAATTTTTTATGTTTGCTGATTTACGAAATTCAACAGAAACTACAATGAAACTCACAAAGGATACAGCTGGTTTTTTAACACCGTATCTTAATATTGTGTATAAGGTGTCAAAGGAGAATGATGGAAATGAGATATATTTTGCTGGCGATGGATATGCGGCTCATTTTGTTTCTGTTATTGATTGTATAAGAACGGCATATATTATTCATCGTGAATTTTCAAAGTTAAGAAAGGAAGCAGAGGAAAAAATAAGACAGAAAGAAAAATTATTATTTAAAAAATTATTGTCAGCAGAAGTAATTACACATGATTTAAAGTACAATAAAGATGGTTTTGATAGAAAAAAATTAGATCAGGAAGAAATTGATTGTCTGAATATAATTGAAGCCAATAATGGGCAGCATATTGAAATGGCAATAAAACGAGTATCTGAAATTTATTCTATGCCAAAAGTTGAAATAGGCATAGGAATAACATATGGAGAATTATTTTTAGCAGTAATAGGCGAAGAAGATGTCAGATTCAATATTGTTTTATCTCCGAGTTTAACTCAAGCAGCTCGTCTTTCTGGTTCCAATTCAGAAGTGAAATCATATATAGATAGATTATACGGTATCAAACAGCTTCCAAGGAGGGTATATGTTTATGAAAAAAAACTTTTCAATCAAGGTGTTGTAATCACTACCTCTGTTTTTAATCAATTAAAAAATGAAGTGGAAATAGGTATTATTGAAAAAGAAAAAATTGGATTATCTTATAATGTTTTATATTATTTTGATAAAAAATTAGAAAGGTATATTTCAATGTCAAAATTGGATCAGAAAATAGTACTTAAAGGTATGGAAGATGATATTGAAATATTAGAGGTTTTCACTCCTGCAACAGAAACAGATAATTTTATAAATAACTGGATTATAAAAAATTTAAAAAAATGAATTGTATATAATTTTTGAATGTTTTTTCAAAAAATTTTTATTATCATACTTCGTAAGTAATAATAAATTTTTCTTGCTTAATATTTAAATTGATGTAAAATTGTTAGTTAATCTGTGGGGCCGTAGCTCAGCTGGGAGAGCATCAGGCTGGCAGTCTGAGGGTCGGCGGTTCGATCCCGCTCGGCTCCACCATGATTTTTAGTAATAAAAAATTATATTAGTTATAATTTTTAAAAGATTAAAATAATAAAATAAAAACAGGAGAATTTATTATGAAAAGACAAGAGAATGTTTTTGATTTAAGAGATTTTTTTATTAATGTTTTAAAAGGTATATCAGTGGGAGTTGCAAATGTAATCCCAGGTGTATCTGGCGGAACTTTGCTGGTAATTACTGGTATATTTGAAAGAACAATTAATGCAATAAAATCATTTGATTTAAATGCAGTAAATTTATTTTTTAAGTTTAAAATAAAAGAATTAATAGAATATATAGATTTTTATTTTTTACTTGGTTTAGGAACAGGTATGATTATTGCCATTTTATCAGTTGCAAGGTTATTTGATTATTTATTTAATTATTATCCTGTTTATATATGGGCTTTCTTTTTTGGCTTGATTGCGCCTTCGGTTTATTTTGTCGGTAAAACAATAAAAAAGTGGACAGCATCAGTTATTGTATTGTTTTTAATAGGGATTGTTTTTGCTGTCTGGTTGGCATTTGTCAATGCTGC
>JAOAIN010000263.1 GCA_026414685.1 Candidatus Goldiibacteriota bacterium | reverse complement strand
TTCAAGTATTTTGGGATTATCCGTCAGGTATTTAATTGCTGCTTCCCTGCCCTGACCGAGTTTAACGCCATTATATGTAAACCATGTTCCACTTTTTTCAACCACACCATAATCAACAGCAGCATCAAGAGATGCTGGCTCGCGCAGAATACCTTTGCCAAAAATAATATCAAACATTGCCTCTCTAAAAGGTGGAGCTACTTTGTTTTTTACTATTTTTGCTTTTACTCTGTTACCTATTATAATTTCACCTTCTTTTATCTGTTCAACCCTCCTTATATCTATTCTGACAGATGCATAAAATTTTAAAGCCCTGCCACCTGGTGTTGTTTCTGGATTGCCAAACATAACACCTATTTTTTCCCTTATTTGGTTTATAAAGATAACAACAGTCCTTGATTTACTTATTATACTTGTAAGTTTACGTAGTGCCTGGGACATGAGTCGTGCTTGCAGTCCCATATGCTGGTCACCCATGTCTCCTTCTATTTCTGCCTTTGGCACGAGCGCTGCAACTGAGTCAATAACAATAATATCTACAGCACCACTTCTTACCAGTGTCTCTACAATTTCTAAACCTTGTTCGCCTGTGTCGGGCTGGGAGACAAGTAGTTCATCGGTATTTACTCCTATTTTTTTAGCATAATCTGCATCTAATGCGTTCTCTGCATCAACGTATGCTGCAGCACCACCTTCTTTTTGGCATTGGGCTATGATGTTAAGTGCAAGTGTGGATTTGCCAGATGATTCAGGACCAAAAATTTCAATAATTCTTCCGCGTGGCACTCCACCACCACCTAAAGCCAGATCAAGTGTGAGTGCTCCTGTTGTGAGTGACTCAATTTTTGCTGTTGGCGCTTTGCCAAGTTTCATTATTGCGCCTTTTCCAAATTCTTTTTCAATCTGTGAGATTGCAAGTTCTAATGCCCTTTTCTTTTCACTACTCATTTTATCCTCCTTAAATATTAGAAATTGTTGATACGACAATTCCCTGAATTTTTAAATCTCTTGTAACAATTATTGGTTTGTGAACAGGATTGTCTGATTTTGGTTTTAATATAACTTTGTCATCCATGATATTATATTCTTTTATAGTTGCCTCATCATCAATCAAAGCAACTACTATATCTTTATTCTGTGCTGTTTGCTGTTGCCTAACAAGAACTAAATCACCGTCATTTATACCTGCAAGATTCATGGAATCACCTTTTGCCCTTAAAAAAAAGTATTTGTATGGTGGACGGGCAATTTTTGTGGATACTGGAATTGTGGATTCAATATTTTCTTCTGCAAGTATTGGCTTGCCACATGAAGCTTTGCCAACAACAGGCACCTGCACTGTTTGCTCAGCATCTATTTTTATATTTTCTGCAACTATGTCAATGGATGGCTCTTTACTTGAATAACGTTTTTTGATCCACATATCAATATCCTGTTTTTTGAAACGCCACTGGCCACCAAATTTAAAGGCAGGTATGTCTTTTGACTTCAATCTCCTATATATAGTTCTTGTGTCTACTTTGAGATAAGAAGCAACCTCTTCAACCGTCATTATTTCTTCATTCATTTTCCTACCTCCTGAATGCAATCTATGATTTATGATTTTTAAATTTTAAATTAATTGTTATTTTTTATTTTAAAGTTAACATTGTCTAATATTGTCATCTTTTTTCATAATTATACAATATTTGTCATAATTTGTCAAGTATTTTTTAAAAAATTTTTGGAATTTATGTTTTGGAAAGGTGTTTGGGAAGGATGTTTAAAAATATAATAGTTAATAAATAGTTTTTACTATTTTTGAACTATTTAAGAACTATTTACAAACGCTTTTAGAACTATTTAATAAAAAGCATACCTTTCGCTAATTTCTAATATTTATATTTATTGATTTTCAAATGTTCGTTATTAAGGGGTGTTATGGGTGACTTGCAGGGTCGCAAATATCTGTGCCTGCCAAGTATTCTTTTCTGTAGTTGAAACTTTTATGATTTTGGTTATTTATATAATAAAAATATAAAGAAATTAAATTATCAACTTTATTAGCAAAAAATATGCTTTTTTAGGTAAGTAATTGCTTACTATGATGATGTAGATTTTGAATATTTTTATTTATTCTGCAGCGCCTGCTTTCAATAGCACCTCACAGATTTTTTTATGATTATTTTTCTCTGCTATCATCAAGGCAGATTCACCTTGTTTGTTTTTTATATTAATATATATTCCGTTATTTAATAATTCTTGGATAATATCATAATAACCTTTTTCAGCGGCTAAAATTAAGGCGTTGTTTTCATTATTATCTTTAGCGTTTATATTTGCTCCTTTTTCTATTAATAATTTTAATATGTCTACAAATCCATTTTCTGCGGCTATTAGCAATGGTGTTTTATTAAATAAATTAACACAGTCAATTTCAGCGCCTGCA
>JAOAIN010000213.1 GCA_026414685.1 Candidatus Goldiibacteriota bacterium | reverse complement strand
ACAGGAAATATATACTGCCTGGTTTGCCTGTGAACCAGAATTCGGTTGAACATTTGCATGCTCTGCACCAAATAATTTCTTTGCTCTATCTATTGCAAGTTGTTCAATATCATCACAATATAAAACTCCTTGATAATATCTTTTACCAGGATAACCTTCTGCATATTTATTGGTGAAAACCGAGCCCTGCGCTTGTAATATCGCTTCATCGGCATAATTTTCAGACGCAATCATGAGTAAATTTTCCTGATTTCTTTTTATTTCGTTTTTTATTATTTCCGCCACTTCTATATCAACTTTTTCAATATAACTGGTAAAATCCATCTAAACAATCCTCCTTGGTTAGAATAATCTTGCCTCTATTTCTTTTATTTTATTAATTCTTTTTTCATGTCTTCCACCTTCAAAGTCAGTTTCAAGCCAGACTTTTAAAATTTCTGTTGCAAGTGCTGGAGCAATAATATTTCCAGGGAGAACTAAAACATTTGTGTTATTTTTTTTACGGGCAAAATAAGCTGTATATGTATTATCACATAAAGCAGCATATATACCACGAATTTTATTTGCGGTAATACACATACCAATACCTGTTCCACAAATCAAAACCCCTCTATCATAACCGCCTGATAAAATAGCTTCACACACTTTCAATGTATAATCAGGATAATCGCAAGGTTCCTTATTATATGCACCAAAATCCTTGAAATCAATCTTATTTAAACTCAAATATTTTTTTATCTCTTCTTTTAAAAACCAACCCGCATGATCACTGCCCAGTGCTATTTTCATTTTTTTTATCTTCCTTTATTAAAAATTTATCTTTATTTTCTTGATTATATTTTTCAACTGCACGAGAAGAAAATATTAAATCATATAACCATGTTCCACCAAAAATTGCTGCTCCTGAAAAAAAAATTATTTTTGTAACATTGAAACTCTGATCCTTTTCAACTGGAGAAATTATTTCAAAAAATGATATTGACATAAGAACCAGTGAAACTATTTCTGCAGATAAAAGCATATAACCTGTATTATAATCTTTTGCATAAAAATGTCCAGAACCGTGTATCAGTAAACCAGGGAACAAAGCTTTTTTAAAAGCAATCTCTGTTGAAAGCGGCGCAACTAAAGTAGTAACTTCTACGTCATCAGGTGTTATATAAACATCCTCCATCCAATTTTTAGAAGTTGTTGTATGTTTTATCTGCTTAATCTCATCCCATGGTATTGATATTTCCTGATTATTCTGCAGTTTTAAAACGAGATAATATGAATCAAAACTCAAAACATCCGCTTCAAATATCTGATCATCTTTTAATATAATTGTATCAGAATATATATTAATAAATAAAAAAAATATTATAAAGATACCTGTTATTCTTTGCATTTTTTCTCCAAAACTATTTTACTCACATTTTTAAAAATCATAAATCCCCATACAAATATCTTTTATATTATATATAATCTTAAGAAAAAGTCAATTAGGGATGTTATAAAGATTGGGAATAAGGAAAGACATGGTATACACTTGAAAAAATTAAAAATATTGAATAAAGAAAGGCTAAATGCTCTTAAAAAGATAATAAAAGGTAAAAAAGAAATATAAATCATTAGGCGCCAAACAGGTTAATATTCTTGCTAATTTATACTGTCTTCTTTATACTATTTATATAAGATTAGGTCGTTCATTTTTGTATTAATTGACTAAAGATATTATTTTTTTTTGACAGTATTGATTTACTCTATTTATTTAAAATATATATAAGTTAACAAGTAAAAAAATTATTATTTACTAATTAAC
>JAOAIN010000165.1 GCA_026414685.1 Candidatus Goldiibacteriota bacterium | reverse complement strand
AAAAGAGATAAAAAATATTCATAGGGGCATGTCAATTGCAGTGAATGGTGTTTGTTTAACTGTTGTTTCTTTTAATGGGTTGAGAATTTTTTCTGTTGATATCACAGAAGAAACAATAAAAAAAACTACTTTTAACAATATTGGTTATGGAAAAAAAGTAAATATTGAATTGCCTGTAACACCAGGAAGTTTTTTAAGTGGACATATTGTTCAGGGGCATGTTGATACGATTGGGATTATAAATTCATTAAAAAAAGAAACTGGAAATACAATTTTACAGATTGAATTCCCTGCAAAGTTTTCCAAGTATCTGGTAGAAAAGGGTTCAATTGCTGTTGATGGCGTTAGCTTGACTGCGTTTGATGTTAAAAAAAACTTATTTAAAGTTTCAATAATACCAGAAACTCTAAATGTTACAATTATTGATGAGTATAAAAAAGATGACAAAGTTAACCTGGAATTTGATATAATAGGTAAGCATTTAGAAAAAATGTTCAAAAAAATGTTCGTTAATAATGTTCGGTAAAAATGTTATAATATCTTTAGCGAACATCGTTAGCGAATAATACTTTCAAGAGGTATAAAATGAGGATACCCGAAACATCAGGACAGTATGGAGATAATAAAGCACAGATAGGAAAAACAAAAAGATCTGCTGGTAAAACCCATGCCACACATATATCCAGAGATACTGTAAATCAGGCAAATTTCTTAAAAAATTTAGATGAGGTGACTGAGGAACAGATTAAAAAGACATTTGATGAATTAATAAAAGATATAGATGAACAGGCAAAGATTCTTGAAAGGCATAGAACATTTGAAGAACTTGAAAAATATAAAAATTTAGTGAAATCATTTATGGATCAGGTTATAAAAAAGATTTATTCGGTTAAAGTATCTGATAGCTCTAAAATCATGGTGAAGAGGAAAAAAATATATTTTTTAGTTGAACAGGTTGACGCTCATCTGGAAGAACTAACAAAACAGGTGCTTGCTAAACAGGCAGAAACAATACAGTTTCTTGCAACACTGGAAAAGATAAAAGGTTTATTGGTTGATATGTATTCTTAAATTTTAAAATATTATATAATTGAAAAGGGGGGATTATGCAATGTATATGATGGAGGATTTTAAATTGAATACAATAGAAGAAGCAATTGAAGATTTAAAACAGGGAAAAATGATTGTTGTTGTTGATGATGAGGACAGAGAAAATGAAGGAGATTTAGTCTGTCTTGCGGATAGAATAACTCCAGAGATAATAACCTTTATGGCAAAAGAAGGCAGTGGCCTTATATGTCTTGCCATGGAAGAGCAACAGATAAAAAAACTTGGGTTAGGACCTATGGTTGTAGAAAATGAGGATAAACACAGAACTGCTTTTGCAATTTCAATAGATGCAAAACATGGAATTACAACAGGAATATCGGCTCATGATAGGGCTTTGACGATAAAAAAGGCTGTAGCAAAAGATGCAAAACCAGATGATTTTATAAAACCTGGTCATATTTTTCCTTTAATTGCTAAAAGAGGATGTGTTCTTGAAAGAGCAGGGCATACAGAAGCGGCAGTTGACTTGGCCCGTCTTGCTGGTTGTGAAGTAAAAGCTGGAGTGATTTGTGAAATACTAAACGAAGATGGCACCATGGCAAGGCTGCCTCAATTAATTGAATTTGCACAGAAACATAAATTAAAAATAATATCAATAGCATCGCTAATTAAATACAGAAGAGAAAAAGAAATTTTAATAAAAAAAATAGAGCAGACAATTTTACCAACAAAATATGGAGATTTTAAACTGGTGCTTTATTCTGACAAGTGTGAAGGTAAAATTCATTTAGCGTTGGTAAAGGGTGAAATTAAAAGTGATGAGCCTGTTTTAACACGTGTGCATTCTGAATGTTTGACAGGTGATGTTCTTGGATCTTTGAAGTGTGATTGTGGAGAACAACTTCATGTGGCATTGTCAATAATTGCAAAAGAAGGTAAAGGGGTATTATTATACATGAGACAAGAAGGAAGGGGGATAGGTTTGATAAACAAAATAAGAGCTTATAAATTGCAAGAAGAACATTCTCTTGATACGGTTGAAGCCAATAAAGCTCTTGGATTTCCGGATGATCTACGTGATTATGGCATAGGGGCACAAATATTATATGATCTTGGAGTAAGAAAGATGCGTTTATTAACTAATAACCCTAAAAAGATCGTTGGTTTAAGTGGCTATGGGCTTGAAGTCGTTGAGCGTGTCCCTATTGAAGTCCCACCAAATGAAATAAATAAAAAATATCTTCAAACAAAAAGAGATAAACTAGGTCATATTTTACATATATGAGGTATTATATATTTATATATTATAAATGAAAAATGGAATAAATTTTTTTGGCTTGTTACGCTCTCCTGTTTCATGGGCAAAGATTGGGAGAGAAATAATAAATTCATTTATAAAAGCTGGTATAGATGTATGTGTTTATGAACGTAGGGGTTTTTTGTACAATCCTTCATTTTTATTACCTAAAAACTTTAACATACAAAAAAAATTTATTTATGATAAAACACTTGCTTTTGAATATCCTGAAAATTATAAATTTATTAATTCAAAATATAAATATGGGATGATTGTTTATGAAACTACATCAGTTCCACAAAAATGGATAGAAAATATAAATAAATATCTGGATATCCTTTTTTTACCTGGAGAGTTTAATAGAAAGATTTTTATTGATTCAGGTTTAAGAAAAGATTTGATAAGGATCGCTCCATATGGAATTAATCCAGAGATTTATAATAGAAAAAATAAACCAAAAGTCAAAGATAAAAAATTTATATTTTTATCAGTATGCATGCCACAAAAACGTAAAGGCATAGATGTTCTTATCAATGGTTTTAATAGTGTGTTTGGTGAAAAAAAAGATGTTGAATTAATTTTAAAATTTTCATATAAACCTGGAAAATCTAAATATGATATTGAATTTAATAAAATAAAACTAACAAGAAATATAAAGATAATTGATGTGGAATTCAGTGAAGAACAGATGGCGGATTTAATGCGTTCTGCTGACTGTTTTGTATTACCTTCACGTGCCGAAGGTTTTGGTATGGTTTTTTTAGAAGCAATTGCCTGTGGCTTGCCTGTCATTGCAACTGGATGGGGTGGACATTGTGATTTTTTAAATGAAAATAACTCTTTACTAATAAATTATCAGCTTGTTGATGCTGGAGAAATTCAGTATGATAATAAGGATGGAAAAGGTTTGATGGCAGAGCCTGATATAGATGACCTATGTGATAAGATGAAATTTGCTATAAATAATATAGATAAATTGCTAGAAAAAATAGAAAATTTTGATTTAAAAAGATTTTACTGGGATGAAATAATAAAAATGTTCGTTAAGGATGTTCTATAATTATGTTCGCTGGAAATGTTCACAAAATATGTTTTCTTATAAAATTTTTCATATTTTTGGAGAAATAATAAAAAAATATTTCTCAAACATAATTATAAAACATTTTATAATAATTGCAAAACTTTGAATTTATGTTATATTATATCATTATTAATATGTGAGGAGTAAAAAGTGGTAAAAAAATCATGTGGAATATGTCTTGGTGCTTCTACTATATCTGCAGTAGAACTTGAAAAAACTGATAATATATATAAAGTTACAAAAATTATAAGAAAAGAGCATGAAGGCAATCCAAAAAAAATTTTTGAAGAAGTTTTAAAAGAATTAAATCCTAAAGATTATCCTGTCTTGGTTACTGGCAGACGTTTTAGAAATTTTGTTAATCTGCCATCTATTTCTGAAGCTGAAGCTGTTGAAGCCGCACTTCAATATATTGCAAAGAAAGAAGATAAATATGATGTTTTAGTTTCTGCTGGTGGTGAAACATTTATTGTTTATCGTCTTGATGAAAATTTAAGAATAATAGGAATTTCAACTGGTAATAAATGTGCATCTGGAACAGGAGAGTTTTTTTTACAGCAGATAAAAAGAATGGCTTTGACTATTAACAGTGCTATGGAAATTGCTCAGCAGGGGGAACCCTATAGGGTTTCAGGGAGATGTTCTGTTTTCTGCAAGTCCGATTGTACCCATGCTTTAAATAAAGGTGTTCCTGTTGCCAATGTTACTTCTGGTTTGTGTAAAATGATAGCTGAAAAGATTATAGAACTTATAAAAAAGTTGCCCCATAAAAAGGTTATAATTACAGGGGGAACTGCCTTAAATAAACCGGTGATTAAATATATAAAACAGGAAATAAAAAATGTAACTGTTCCTGAAGAAGCCCCTTATTTTGAAGCTTTGGGTGCTGCCATTCTTTCGTTTAAAAAAGGTGAAAGTGTAAAACAACAATTATTTAAAGAAGGAGAAACGAGTTTCCCGCGACTTTCTCCGTTAAAATATGCAACAGAACTTGTAACTTTTTGTGAATCAAAAAGGGGAGAGTTCTGGGAATATAATAAATGTATTATTGGTCTTGATGTTGGTTCAACCACTACAAAAGCAGTTCTTTTACGTATGGATGATGATGCAATTTTATCTTCTGTTTATTTGAGGACCAATGGCAATCCTGTAGAAGCATCACGTAAATGTTATGAAACAATATATAATAGTATAAAAGATAAAAATGTAGAGATTATAGGTATTGGCATAACTGGTTCTGGACGACAGATAGCTGGTCTTTTTACTCTGACGGAAGGTATTATCAATGAAATAATAGCACATGCTACAGCTGCGGTTT
>JAOAIN010000146.1 GCA_026414685.1 Candidatus Goldiibacteriota bacterium | reverse complement strand
TTATAACAAACATATAACATATCGTGTCTTCTCTCCATTGCACCTGATAATGCTTGAAATCCAATATCATAAGTTCCGCCATCTCCACCAAGAGCTAAAAATTTAATATTTTTTGTAATTTTTCCTTGCTTTTTTAATGATTGATATGCACCTTCTATACCAGAGCAATTAGCAGCAGCATTTTCAAAAGCATTATGCATGAATGGTATTTTCCAAGCAGAATATGGAAATATAGTTGAAGTTACTTCAAGACAACCAGTTGCAGCTGTAACTATTACAGGATCATCAGTTGATGATAAAATCTGTTTTAACAATATAGGATAACCACAACCTGCACATGCTCTATGTCCACCAATAAAACGAGGCTCTTTTAAAGCTGATTGTTTTGGATTTGCCATAATTAATCCTCCTATTCTTTCACGCCAAGATAAGAAACTGGCTCTGTTTTTTTCAAATCTTTTATTGATTTAAATACATTTTTTATTTGTTCTACATAAATCTCTCTACCACCTAAGCCATAAATATATGGTTTTATTGGTATATTTATTGCGGCATCATATAATGCTGCTTTTACTTCAGTTGCAACAGGTCCTGCCTGAGTGCTTAAACTCTCTGACCTATCCAGAATTGCTACTGATTTTGCATTTTTTATTGCATTTACAATATCTTCTGCAGGGAATGGTCTGAATACTCTTATCTTTACAAGACCGACTTTCATACCTTCCTGTCTTAACTCTTCTACTGCAACTTTTGTTGTTCCAGCTGTGGAGCCCAGACAAATCAAAATATAATCAGCATCATCTATTTTATATTTTTCAATCATATCATATTCTTTGCCAAATATTTTTCCAAATTCTTTACCTATATCTTTTATCACTTTTACAGAATTTTTCATTGCTTCATGTTGTGCTCTTTTATGTTCCATATAATAATCAGTTAATACAAGAGAACCAACAGTTATAGGATTTTCTACATTTAATAAATTATATGCTGGTTTATATTCACCTATAAATTTTTGAATTTCTTCATCCGGATACATTTCAAGTCGTTCCATTCCATGACTAATAATAAAACCATCGGTTGTAACCATAGCAGGTAACAAAACATCTTTATGTTCTGCTATTCTAACAGCTTGGATTAAATTATCATATGCTTCTTGTGAATTTTCAGAAAAAATTTGTATCCAACCTGAATCTCGTTCTGCCATCGTATCTGAATGATCACAATGTATATTAATAGGTCCTGATAAAGCTCTGTTTACATCTGCCATGACTATAGGTAATCTCAATCCTGATGCAATGTATAATATTTCGTGCATCAATGCAAGCCCCTGTGCTGCTGTTGCTGTCATTGTTCTTGCGCCTGATGCAGCAGAGCCAACGCAGGCGCTCATAGCAGAATGCTCTGATTCGGCTGTAATCAAATTCGTTTTTACCAATCCATCAGCTACAAATGTTGAAAAAATTTGCATTATCTCTGTTGCAGGTGTTATTGGATATGCAGCACAAACATCTGGATTTATCTGTCTCATTGCTTCTGCAACTGCTTCATTACCTGTTCTTGCAACTATTGTTTTTTGCATATTATTCCACCTCACTTTATTCCAAATTTTTCTTTTGCTTCTTTTATAGAAACCATAAGTATAGCTGCTTTTTCACGAAATTTTGGATTTTCAGCCCCATCCCATGAATCAATTTCTATATTTGGATCTTCCTTTTTAATTGCATTTATTGCTTGAGTTGTTTTTGGACATTCTTCTGCACATATACCACAACCCTTGCAAAATTCATAATCATACTCTGCTCTTTTTCCATCTTTTACTTTTATTGCATCATCAGGACAAAAAGCCCAACAATTCATACATTGAATACAGTTTTTTTCCTGCCATATAGGAACTTTTGAACGCCAGCCACCTGTTTTAAAATGTTCTGATGTACCACTTTCTATAACTCCACCAATATTTAAATCTCTCCATGACTTTATATTTGGTTTTGTTGTCATTGTTTTTTTACCTCCTCATATGCTCTTTTTATTGCCTGCAAATTGCCTTCTATTACTTCTGGTTTTGTTCTAAATTTTTTTTCAAGTTTATGCTTTGTATCATCTATTAAATGATTTATATCCATAATACCTGTTGCAGCAACAAGTGCTCCCATCATCGGTGTATTAGGAATTGGTTTACCTATTGTTTCAAGTGCTATTTTACTTGCATCAAGGACAATTATTTTACCCCGCCAGGTTAATTTTTTCTGAATCTCTTCTTTTGAAAAAGGGGTATTTATAATTAATACCCCTGTTTGTTCTGATAATCCTTTTGTAACATCCACAGCATCAATTAATGTTTCATCTAAAACTACAACAGCATCGGGATTTATAATCGGTGAATGAATAGAAATTTCTTCATCTGCAATTCTATCATATGCAGCAACAGGTGCACCCATTCTCTCAGGGCCATATTCAGGAAATGCCTGAACATATTTTCCAGCATTTATGGCTGCTTCACCGAGTAAAAGTGCAGCTGTCTTTGCACCTTGACCACCACGACCATGCCATCTTATTTCTTTCATATTCTTAAGCATGAAATAACACCTCCATTATATAATTTAAATCATTTGCACTTTTTTTCACAAAAAAAACATATTAATCATACTCCTGTAAAATAGAAACGTCAAGAAATTTTTATTAAAAAAAATATATAATATAAAGTAATAGCATATTAATCTATTACCTATTTATAAATTTATTAAAATTTTTTATTATATTTTTCGCATATCATATTTGCAGAAATTCTTCCAGATTCATAAATTGTAGGTAAACCACTCCCTGGATGTGTCCCCCCACCAACAAGATAACAATTATCAAAGCATTCAAATTTATTTCTGGGTCTAAAATATAACATCTGCGAAATATTATGTCCCAGATTAAAAGTAGCTCCATAATAAACATTTAATTCATCACGCCAGTCATAAGGAGTAAATACTTTTTCAACTTCTATATTTTGTTTTATATCTTTGAGTTCTGTTCTTTGTATAAC
>JAOAIN010000072.1 GCA_026414685.1 Candidatus Goldiibacteriota bacterium | reverse complement strand
GTTTAAGATACAATTGTTTATTGTTCTTATTTTCTTTCGTATGCCTGTTTTATTCATCGCAGGCTAAAGCCTGCGGCTATATAATATAAATCACACATTGCCCCAATCTCTATTTTCCATTCTACATTACTCTAATTTTTGCCGCAGGCAAAAATTCCATCTAAATCCAATTTAAACTTGGAAGTCAATAAAATCTTAAGATTTTTAGATTTTAGATTTAAAGATTTTTTTTCATATTTGCAAATCTTTCATATTTTAAAACAAATCATTCCTTCCTTGCCCTAATCTCTATTTTCCATTCTCCATTGCTCTAATTTTTGCCACAGGCAAAAATTTCATCTAAATCCAATTTAAACTTGGAAGTCATTCCGACTTATTAAAAAGCGGGGTGTATTATAAAATAAAATATTTAGTCGCAATCCAATTTAAACTTGGAAGTCATTCCGACTATTAGTATATATCAAAAATTATCTGAAAAGTTTATTGAAGTCGCAATCCAATTTAAACTTGGAAGTCATTCCGACTAGCGGCGGCAACTTCGCTTGATTTAGACACTGCCGCAAGAGTCGCAATCCAATTTAAACTTGGAAGTCATTCCGACATAAAAGAGAACAAAAGAAAGCGTTGGAAGAATATAACAAGTCGCAATCCAATTTAAACTTGGAAGTCATTCCGACCGCTACCTTTTTTTGCTATTGATTTTATTAACTTTTTTATATGCATTTTTACGAACACCTTTTCGTATACCACTTTTCCACATATCTTTTTTACGCTTTCGTAACACCTATTTTTTTCTTTTTATCATTGTTTTTATTAACGAAAACTCTTGTCTTTTACTCATTTCGTGCTCCGAAAGCGGAAAAAATAAAGAGTGGTCTAAATGACCTTCGGAACTTATGTTTCATATTATGCGACTTCTTTATTGCTTTGTTATATTTTCAATGAACTGTTTTTTTTTTAATTTTATAATAAATCTATTTATTTTATTATAACATAATTTTTTACTTTTTCAATAATTATTTTTTTAAATTTAAAAAATACGCTTTAATTTATTCAATGCTCTAATTTTTCTGCCACAAAAAAATAATATCGCTAAATTTAATTTACTGGCCTACTCCCAATGTCTGCATAATATTTTAACTTGTAAAATATTGCAGATAAATAAAATATCCTTCACTCTTTATAGTATTAAACTATTAAATACTATTATGCGGTATTATTTGTTCAATCTTTTAAAACCAATTTTCTCCCAAATGTAAGATTATCTCTTACATCTTTTAAAGACGGTGCTTCGCTGTAAATGCGTAGCAGTGGCTCTGTGCCAGAAAATCTAAATAACAACCACTGATTATCTCCCATGAAATATTTTATACCATCAAGTTTATTTATATATGTAATTTTTTTATTTAATATGTGTCCTTTCTTTTCCAGTTCATATACTTTTTTTAGTATTTTTTCTCTATCTTTTTCTTTAAAAGTTAAATCAATCCTGTCATATAAAAAGGAACCATATTTTTTATTAAGTTCATTTATTATTTGAGATGGATTTTTACCTTCTTTTGCTAAAAATTCAAGTATTGTAAGATTAGATAACACACCATCCCGCTCTGGCATAAAATAACCAAAACCAATACCACCACTCTCTTCGCCACCTATTATACTTTTATCCTTTTGCATCATTTCTGCAATGTATTTAAATCCAACTGGTGTTTCATATAGTTTTATATTATTTTCTTTTGTTAAAATATTTAAAAGCGCTGTCCCAGAAATTGTTTTTGCAAATTTAATTTTTATATCTTTGTTTTTTATATGATGCAATAATATAAACACAAGCGCCTTATGTGTTGTTGTAAATTTAGCCCTATCATCTATGAAAGCCATTCTATCACCATCACCATCAAGCACTATGCCTATATCTGCTTTTAACTCTCTGACCCTTTTTTCTGTATTTAAAAGATTTTTTCTAATTGGTTCTGGAGTTATACCACCAAACAACGGATCCCTGTAATTATTTATTTCATATAACTTATCATATTCACCTAAAATTTTTTTTATATACCCAGCAGCAGACCCATACATATAATCAACAACTATTTTCATATTGCTCTTCTTAATACGATTAATATCTATGAGTTGCCTTATACTTTCTATATATTCATTATCCAGATTTATGGATTCAATTTTGCCTTTTTTGGAAATAATCTTTTTTGGTTTTTGAATTAATTCTTCTACTTTCTTTGTTACATCTGGAGTTGCGCCTGCGCCATTTTCATTTTTTATTTTAAATCCATTATAATAATATGGATTATGGCTGGAAGTAATCATAATACCGCCATTTAATTTTAAGTGAATAATTCCAAATGAAACAAGTGGTGTTGGAACTGATTTGTCAAAAATTAAAATATTGAACCCATATTCTTTTAACCTTTGCGCTACAAAATCTGCATATTTTTCAGATAAAAATCTATTGTCATAACCGATTATTATCTGTGGTTTATTATATTTCTGTAGCATATAAATTGCATAAGCATCTGTTACTTTTGCTAAATTTGCAAAAGTAAAATTTTCACCTATTATATCTCTCCAGCCATCTGTACCGAATTTTATTGTAGCCATAATTAATATCCTCTTTTTGTTAGATTAAATCACTGCCTTTAAAAACAATGGATTCCCGCTTGTGCGGGAATGACATAAAAACATATTATTGCTTTGCCTGTTTATCACTTCTTCCACTGATTTATAATAGATAAACTCAAGCAGGTGTCCAGAAATATTTTTTATATTGCCTTAACAAGAACTGAGACAAAATCAATACTGTTCGGTTAATTTTTATTGCATTATCTATAAAAGATAATTCACATGCCTATATCAGTTTCCAGATAATTAATCTCAGTATTATAAAAATTTCTTTTATTTCTCTCCCCTCTTTGAAAAAGAGGGGGCAGGGGAGATTTTATAAAAAATTCCCCTTATTCCCCCTTTGCTAAAGGGGGAAATAAAAAATTTAAAAGAACAAAATTTTTTACCGAACACGACTGAGACAAAATATCTTTCATTTATGTCCTAATTTTGAATGCTCGGTAATTACAGTATTATCACCGAGAACAACTTCATTTAAAATACTATTATCTTTTATTATGCATCCATTTCCTATAATGCTATTTTTTATAGAAACATTTTTACCTATATGTATATTATCCCATAAAATACTTTTTTCTATTACCACGTTTTCATTTATTTTGCAGTTATTGCCGATTATAACAAGCGGCTCGTAGGTTCCACTTTTTATGATGCAATTATTTCCAATTACAATAGGTCCGCGTAAAGATGCGTCTTTATCTATTTTTGTGTTTTTCCCTATATAAACTTCATTGTTATATTTCTTCTGTTTCATAAAAACATCTGTTTTGAATCTATTTTCAAGTAAATCAAAATTAACCTGTCTGTATTTGTCTATTTTTCCTATATCTATCCAGTAACCTTTTGATTTATATGCTATTAAAACTTCTCCATTATTTATCATTTTTGGAAATACTTCTCTTTCTAATGATACATTTTTACCAGCAGGGATGTAATTTAAAACTCTCTTGTTAAAAATATATATGCCTGCATTTATCCATCTATCCTGTATATCTGCCCAAGATGGCTTCTCTATAAATTTTGTTATTTTTATTCCATCTGTCTGTACAAGCCCATAAGCTGATGGATCCATAACTTCATTTAACATTATTGTTGCTATTGCATCTGTTCTTTTATGCATTGATAACATCTTTTTTAAATTAACATCGGTCAATACATCACCATTCATCACTATGGTATCTTCTGATAAGAATTTTTCTGCATTCTTTATTGCTCCACCAGTTCCCAGTGGCTTTTTCTCCTGAACATAAATTATCTTTAAATCATATTTCTTGCCAGTGCCTATGTATTTTTTTATTTTATCTGGCATATGGCAAATACTCAAAATTACTTCTTTGACACCATATTTTTTTAATAAATCAAACTGATACATAAAAAATGGTCTATTTACAATAGGTGCTGTGCACTTCAATGTATTTAAAGTAAGTGGCCTAAGACGTGTGCCTTCTCCACCTATCAAAATAAGCGCCCGCATTAGCTGCCTCCGGTTTTTTATTTATTTTCCGTTTTTTAAAAAAATAGACACAGGAGAATTTGGTGCGGTTGACCACATAGGGTCAACACTACAAAATCTCCCCCTACCCCTCTTTTTTAAAGAGGGGAGGTTAAACCAAAACATTTTTTAAAAAGAAATTATAAGTTCTTTTTATGCCTTCTTCAAGATTTATTTTTGGTTCCCATTTTAAAACTTTCTTTGCTTTATTTATATTAAGATAGTTAGCAGGTATATCGCCTTCTCTGTATGGACCCATTATTGGTTTTTTATGAAAATCTGTTACCTTACATATTATCGCATACAATTTATTTACATCTGTTTTTATTCCTGTTCCTATATTTATAGCTTCGTTTGTTGCATATTTTAGTGCTAATACATTGGCTCTCGCAACATCTCCAACATACACATAATCTCTTATACATTTTCCTTCTCCAAAAATTACAGGAGGTTCATTTTTTAAAATTTTATTTATAAATATAGAAACAACTCCTGCTTCTCCATGTGGTATCTGTCTTGGTCCATATACATTTGAATATCTTAAAATCACATATTTCATTTTAAATTGATTTGAAAAAAAACGGACATAATGTTCTCCTGTTACCTTACTTATGCCATACGGATTATCAGCAGTTATTGGCATATTTTCATTTGCAGGTAATTTTGCATTTGCTCCATATACTGTTCCACCGCTTGAAATAAATATGAATCTTTTTATACCTACTTCTTTTGCACATTGCAACAAATTCAATGTCCCTAAAATATTCACTTCTGCATCAAATATAGGATTTTTAACAGAGTCAGGAACAGAAATCTGCGCTGCATGATGATTTATGATTTCAATTTCTTCCTTTTTTAAAATATCCAAAATCTTTTTATCTCTTATGTCCATTTCATAAAACTTTGCATTTTTATTTATATTTTCTCTCTTACCTGAAAAAAGATTATCTACTATTACAACTTTATGTCCAAGTCTTACATACTCATCAACAACATTAGAACCAATAAACCCGGCACCACCTGTTACAAGTATTCTTGCCATATAACCTCCTGTTTTCTAATTTCTAAAATAGTTTTAACTGCGTTCAAACATAGTTCTTAAATAGTTTTTACTACTTTTGAACTACTTACGAACTACTTTAGAACTTTTTTGAACTATTTTAATACGCATGCTTATGATGAAATACTTCTAAAATCGTTCTTAAAATTATTTTAATATCAAATAAAAGTGACCAGTTTTCTATGTAATACAAATCATATTTTATTCTCTCAGAAAGTGGAGTGTTACCACGCAATCCATTTACCTGTGCCCAGCCAGTTAAACCTGCTTTAACTTTATGTCTTTCAAGATATCTTGGAATTGTGTTTTTAAACTTTTCAACAAACTCAGGTCTCTCAGGCCTAGGACCTACTACACTCATATCACCTTTTAATATATTAAATAGCTGGGGTAACTCATCTATGCTCAATTTCCTTAAAATTTTACCGATTGGTGTGACTCTTGCATCATCCTTTTTTGCCCAAACAGGACCTGTATTTTGTTCTGCGTTTACTGTCATTGTTCTAAATTTATATATCTTAAAAATTTTACCCCATCTGCTTATTCTATCCTGTTTATAAAATATAGGTCCATCTGATGTAAATTTTATAAGCAAAGCAACTAATATAAAAATAGGCAAAAGCAAAGCGATACATATAAAAGAAAATAAAATATCAAAAGTTCTTTTTATTATTCTGTTTCTCATTTTATCAAGTGGTAATTCTTTTATAGAAAAAACAGGTATACCAAACATCTCGTCATATTCAATACTTTTTGTCATCAAACCAAGTATGTCAGAGGCAATTTTAAAATTGACGCCTTCATTTTTTAATATTAATTCTGTTAGTCTTTTACGATCAAAATCAGGTATGCCAATAAAAATTTCATCAACTTTTATTTTTTTCAATATTTTCTCCAAATCTTTTATTTTACCTAAAACATTTACACCATTGAATGCTTTCTTTTTTATTTTATCATCAAGAATTCCCGCTATCTTATAACCACCACCGTATATCAAATTTATTCTGTTTATCAATGAAGCTGTGATATCAGTTGCTCCGATTAATAAAATTTTTTGAATTATTATCTCTTTTTTAACTAAGTAACGATAAAAAACTCTATATATGAGCCGCCAGGCATATAATAAAATAATACTAAATAACCACAAAAGAATCATAACAATACGAGAAAAAGAAAAAGTTCTAACAAAAAAAGTGATTGCAAGAGAAATAATTATGGCAACAGAGGAAGCAATAAAAACATAAATAAAAATATCCGCTTCTGATTTTCTTTCCATGTCTCTGTATAAGGCAGCGTAGTTAAACGAAAGGACAAATATCAATATAATAACAGGTGACATGTAAATATAATATTTAAAATCAGGAATGCCATATTTAACCTCTATGACATTACCAAAAAATCTAAAATAATAGGCAATAACAACAGAAAAAAATATAAACAAACAATCACCTGTAAGTAAAATAATTTTTAATAATCTTTGCAAATTTCTTTTATCCAATTATATTTCTCCTTTTTAAAAATTGCTTCAAATTAAAAATAAAATTATCTTTTGAAAACCTAAGGGCATTTTGATACATGATTTTAATATCATATAATTTTTTATCAATTTTCTCAAGTTTATTTATAAAATCATCTTCTGTGCCATCATAAAATTCTCCTGTCTCTCCCTGTTTTATTATTTCAAGTGCTCCACCTTTATTTAATGCTAAAACAGGTGTTCCACAAGCATTTGCTTCTGCCATTGTGATACCGAAATCTTCTTCTCCTGGAAATAAAAAACACTTTGCCTTTCTATAAAAATCTCTTATATCTTCATTTTTTGCATCAGTAATTATTTCAACATTGTCTCCTTTTATTTGATCTAAATATTTTTTTAAAGGACCATTGCCAACAATTAGTAATTTTTTATCTTTGAAATAATTAGTAAAAATTTTTACAACAAAATCCGGTTTTTTATATTCAACAAGTGCTCCTAAAAAAAGATAAAAATTTTCTTTTTTAATATTATCATCAGGTGTAAAAAAATTAGTATCAACCGGTGGATAAATTACTTCTGCTCCCCTATTATAATATTTTTTTATTCTCTGCCACACATTATTTGAATTGGCAATAAAATCACTGACTCTGTCTGTTGTTTTAATATCCCAATTTCTTAAATACGGCATTATTTTTTTTATAAAGAAGTATTTAATCTTTCCATTTTTTTCAGGAGAAAAATAATTATCAAACTGGTCATATGCATATCTCATGGGTGTGTGGCAATAACATATATGCTTTATACCTGAAGGCACCTTCACTCCCTTTGCCACACAATGACTGGAAGATATTACAAGGTCAAAGTCCTTAAAAGAAAAACTTTCTATGGCTATCGGAAATAATGGCAAAAAATTTCTGTAAAAATTAAATATGCCTGGTAATAATTGTAAAAATCATGTATGTATCTTTCTTTTTCTTATCTTATCTGATATTTTTGTCCTGTTATAAATAAGAGTGAATATTTCTGCGTCAGGAAAAATATCAAGTAATCCTTCTAAAACTTTTTCTCCACCCCTCATACCAGTTAACCAATCATGAATTATTGCAACACGCATATTATTTTATCCTGTCTTTCCTTTTATTTTTTCATATACAATTTCCGGTGTTATGCTTTTCATGCATATATTATCCTTACATTTTAAAAATTCTTTCCTGTGGACTGTTTCCGGCACATAACATGGGCTGCAATCTGCAGTTCCTTTGATATAAATGGAATCTGGCGCAAGGGGTGCAACGAGATAAGGATCTGACGGACCAAAAAGCCCGATTGTTTTGACACCTACTGCTGCAGCAATATGAAGTGGTCCTGTGTCAGGTGCTATAAAAACATCCATCTTTGATACATAATAAACAAAATCTTTTATGCCAGCTGTCATTATATCTTTTACTTCTGAAACTGCTTTTTTTAATTTTTCTATCAATGGTTTATCTATTAAGCCACCAAATATATAAACAGAAAATCCATCTTTTATTAACATTTCAGATAGTTCTATAAAATTTTCTATTGGCCATCTTTTTGTATACATTATTGTTCCTGGGTTCACACCACCGCCTGGAAATAATCCTATTTTTTTATTTCCTGTTATTTCAAATTTTTCTTGTGGAGTATCGGGTATCTTTAATTTTTCTGTCGGTGTTTTTACAATTAATCCTATGCCTTCTATTATTGATAAATATCTTTTTGATTCATGAATTTTGCAGTCAAATTCAAAAGCTTTTGTTAAAAAAAATCGGCTAATTCCCCATTTAAAACCAACTTTTAATTTTGATTTGATAAATGAAATAAAAATAAATGATTTTAAATCCCTATGCAAATTTATGATAAGGTCATATTTTTCTTTGTTTAATTCTTTTATTGTTTTTAATATACTAATCATACTTCTCGTATTTATTGTAAAAATTTTATCAACAGATGGAATAAGTTCAAGTAGTGGCCGAACATATTCAATACATAAATAATGTATTTCATATCCATTATCTTTTAATGCCTTAAGTGTAGGTATCACCTGGATTATATCTCCAAGGCAACAGAGCTTTATTACAAGTGCTTTTTTATTATTCATCATAACTCCTGAAATAAAATAGTATTTAACTTTTTTATTTTATCTTGCATATTAAATTTTTCTTTTATCGTCTTTATACAATTTGCACGCATTTCATTATATTTTTTATTATTTAGTTTTATTATTTTATTAATAATAACATTAAATTCATCTTTTGTATTATATAAAAAACCATTTTCATTATCATTTATAATCTCTTGTATTCCACCAACTTTTTTACCTATTACAGGTGTTCTGTTATTAAAAGCTTCTAAAATAACTGTGGGCAATGCTTCTTTTTTGCTTGTTATAACTAAAAAATTAATATTTTCATAAAATAAATCCATCTTTTCTCTTGGTATATGATTTATAATTTCTATATTTAGTTTTAACTCTTTTATTTTTTTAATTATATTTTCATATAATTTATTATTTATAATTTTTCCAGCAACCATTTTTGCTTGGTATTTTATGGAATTATTTTTTAAAACTTCAATAAAATCTACAAACTCCATTGGATTTTTTACATCATCAATATATCCTACAAAACCAAAACTTATTTCTGAATCTATTTTTTTATATTTCAATTTGTTATTTTTTAATTTTAAACCATTATAAATAACTTGTATTTTGGATGGATTAATATTAATAGCAATCAATGAATTTTTCACTGCATCCGATACTGCAATATATTTATTAATAAAAGGGTCAAATATCTTTAATGAAAAGTTAAGTAAAGAATTTTTTTCTATGATATCTTGAATACAATTGATATGTATTTTTTTAAAAATTTTAGTATAAAAGGAATAAATAGCATCTCCTGTATTATTGCCAAATACAATGTCTATTTCATTTTGTTTTATTATTTTTCTAAAACAAAAAAAAGAAAAAAGAAAATAAAAAAATTTTTTTATGATTGAAAAAATGTCTTTTTTTCTTTCTGCACCAACAGGATTTAGGTATTTACATTTATAACAATTTATATTTAATTTTTGATAAAAATTTGTTACATCTTTTAAATCAGAATGTAATAAAGTAAATGAATTTTTATATCCTGAATTTTTTATATAATCAAATAATACATATTCTGCGCCACTTATTATGGATGTGCTACTAATCACTAATACTTTATTCAAATTTTTCCTCTTGTTTTTAAAATTTTTTTGAATGTTTTAATTTATTTATCAACGTATCTTTAATCATCATAATTATTTCATCTTTTATAAAAAGTAAATATGCAAAATATATTAAACCAAATAAAATTATACTTACCAGCATAAGTAAAATAAAATTATAAATATAACTCTTTATTATAAATAAAAGTAATAGTAATATAAATCCTGCAATAAAATAATTAAAACTTTGAAAACTAAAAATTCTAAAATTTATATATTTTTTTGCAAGAATAATTTGAGTCAGCACAACAGCAAATTCAGATGCAACAATAGCAAAACTTGGTGTATTATGTAAATATTTTTTTATAAATAATAAATTAATAACAATATTCACGATCGCACCAGAAATATTAGAAAACATTATTATTTTCTCATCATTATTTGCAAGTATAACTTGAAAGCCAAAAAAAGTGGCAAGTGATGTCATAAGTATTTGAAAGGAAATAAGTTGTAGTGATAATGAAGCAGGTAAAAATTTCTCTCCTCCAAAAAATAAAAGTATTTCTTTAGCAAATATGATTAAAAATATAATAGATGGGACTGAGATAAAATAAATAAAATTGATAGATTTTTCAGCGAGTTTTTTATATTCTTCTACTTTATTATTATTTATATAATATGACAATCTTGGAATCAATACAGTGCCAAGCGCACTAACAAAAGCAAGTATTAATGAAGTAATTCTTCTGTTTGTTGTATAAAAGCCAACATATTTGTCCTCGGTCATAAATCCAAGCAATATAACATCCATCTTATTATAAACACTTCCTATAACTGCAGCAAAAAAAATCCAAAATATAGGTTTTAAATATTTTTTAAAATCTAGTCCAAAAAATATTATGCGAATTTTTTTCAATAAAAAAATAAAATTAATAAAATTTGATAGTATCAACGAAAAAACACCAAGTGCAGCATATATAACATAATCTTTTTCTGTATGTATAAAAAAATAAATAGAAATTATATATAAAACTCTGACTGCAACACTTCTTATAGTTATATATTTATATTCTTCCAAACCACTGTAAAACCAGTCAATTGTAAATAAATTAAAAAAAAGATTCATACCTATTATAAAATATAAAATAAAATCATTTCTAAATTTTGGGACAAGAAAAATAACTAAAATATAAAGGATGAAAGAAAAAATAAAAGTTATAACATTTATGAAAAATAATTCTGAAAATACCCTATTTAACTTTTCTTTATCATCCCTGACTTTTGCAATTTCTTTTATTCCATAAAGTGGTATACCAAACTGAGCAACCATCAAGAAATATCCCATAACTGATAATGCAAAATTAACTTTACCAATTCCATCCGGACCTAAAATTCTCAAAACATAAGGATAAATTATCAAAGGCGCAATAATATTTGAAGAAGTCAATATGACATTGTAAAAATAATTTTTCTTAATTGATATTGATGCCATTTAAATTCCTTTTTGAATTTTAACTAATGTATTTTGCCATAAATTAATAATATTATTTAATTTATATTTTTCTACACTTTTTATGGCATTAAATCTCATTTTGCTAATTATTTCTTGATTATTTTTTATAAAATTAATTTTTTCAATTATCATATCTGTATTCTTTTGTTTAACAATAAAACCATTTTCCATATCTTTAATTATATGTAATGGACCTATACAATCAGTTGCTATACATATAAGCCCACATGCCATAGCCTCTATTAAAACAATACCAAAAACTTCTTCCCAGTTTTTAGTTTTATAAGAAGGTAAAATAAAAACATCATACTGCCTCATTATTTCACCGATTTTTTTTCTATCATTTATGTAGCCATAATATTTTACATTACCTGCTGATAGAACATCATTTAAAATATATTTATCTCTCCCATCACCTATAATACCGAAATCATTTTCTGGTAATCTTTTAATAACCTCTCTTAAAATGTCAAGTCCTTTTTCACGCACTAATCTGCCTACAAATAAAATCTTTAATTTTTCATTCTTCTGCCTTTCCATATAATAATAGTTTTGATCATTCATGCAATGCGGAATCACAAAAATTTTATTTTCATCTTTACCATATTTTTTTATTATTTCTTCTTTTGATTTATTAATAATATTAATTATATATGTATTATTATTTAAAATAAATTTTTCCCATGATTTAAAAATAAAATTTTTTAAAAAAATAGGTTTTTCGGGATAATCATCATTATTCCAATATGGCCATGAGTTATGAAAAATAATTTTGTTATGATTTAACAAATGCATCCAAAAAATCAAACGCCAATCATATGGAGCAATACCAATTAATATAATGTTATGTTTTATAAAAAAAGATTTAATATAAAAAAATATTGACTTTAATGATATTTTAATAATTTTAAAGTTTAATTTTAAAATACCTTTAAATAAAAATTTTATAAAATGGAAATAATATACTGAAATTACTATTTTTTTTTGATTTTCAAGCGTTTTAAGTGCTTCAAAATATATCAATTCACTATCATGTATAATAATAATTTTCATCGGATTTCCTATTTTTTATTGAGAATATTTGATTTTTAGTTTATTATAAATATCATTTATTATCAAGTTAAAATAATATGAGGTATATTTTATAAAAATGAAAAAAATTACTATTTATTTTTCTATGTTTATATATTTGATTCTTTTTGTTTTTACTATGCGCCTACACACTTTCAAATTATTACCAGGTACTGATACAGGTGTATTTTTATATATTGGAGAACTTGTTTCAGAAAATAAAATACCATACAAAGATTCCTGGGATCATAAACCGCCTTTAATATATTTTTTAAATGGATTATTATTTAAATTTTTTCCAAAAGAAAGTATCACAATAGCAATATTTGAATGTTTGTGGATTATTGTATCTATTATTATTTTTTATTTTTTTGCAAAAAATTTATGGGATTCAAAAGTCGCATATATTACAACAATTTTATTTGCCCTCTATTTTAGCAATATGAGTTTTGCTGAATTTTTTGGAATGACAGAAACATATCAAGTATTGTTTGCAATACTTACAATATTTTTTCTATATTATGGGATTAAAACAAATTCAATTTTATTTATATTATTTTCTGGATTCTTTGCATCATTTTCATTTTTGTTTAGACAAACAGGTGTTGCTGTTATTTTTCCTGTTTTACTTTATATTTTTATTTCTGACTTATTAATAAAAAGAAAGATTTATATGTCTTTTATTTTTTTTCTTGGATTTATCATGCCTGTCTTCGCTGTCTTTGTTTATTTTTTTATTAATAACTCTTTGAGTGAATTTATATCACAAGTATTTGTGTATAATTTTTTTTACATAAATTTACTAAAAGGATCTTTTTTCTCAAAATTTACTGATAGCTTTTTATTTAAAAGACCTATTCTTTTATATCTTACATGTGGAGGTATTTTAGTATTCTTAATCAAAGGTTTTACTGATAATAGTTATATTAAAAAAAATATTTTATTTTTTGTATTTTTAGTATGGTTATTATCTGATTATTATTTTATATCTCTAAGTAAAAGATATTATAATCATTATATGGTCCAAATGATACCTGCCATGGCTTTATTATCTGGTTTCTTTTTTGATTATATTTTAAAAAATACAAGAATTTACATTTCTATTATTTTAATTATAGTAATGTTTATTTTAAGCGGTTCTACTTCTAATATGGAATATGCTATAAGATTTAGTATGAAAAATAAAAATAATAAAAATCTTATAAAATTAAAATATGGTTCATATACCGGCTATTATCATGAAATTGTTGATTGGATATTAAAAAATTCAGAACCAAATGATTATATTTATTTTATAGGAACAGAGACAAAATTAAATTTTGTAACAAAAAGAAAATCTCCAACTAAATACACCTATATTTATCCATTGATTAATTATAAATATGCAAAAAAACAGGATTTTGAAATATTTTATAATAATTTAAATAGTAATAAACCAAAATATATTATAGATTTTATTGGATTGTTAGATACAAATGCAGATTATGAGAAATTAGAAAAATTTTTACAATTACTTAGCAGTTTTGGTTATGATAAAGCAATTCCTATTTATTTTGATAAAATTTTCAACTTAATAGATAATAACTATAAATTTTGTGGACTTTTATTAAATAATTGGAAAATATATAAATTAAAAAAATGAAAAAAAATATTTATTTTTATATTTTCATTATATATATATGTACAATTATTTTTGTAATGAGGTTTTATACTTTTAAATTATTCCCATCTGTTGATCCCGGAGTTTTTATGTATATTGGCGAGCATATAAATCAAGGTAAAATCCCATATAAAGACATATGGGACCATAAACCACCTTTGATTTATTTTTTAAATGCATTACTGTTTAAATTTTTTCCAGCAGAAAGTAAAACTATAGCAGTTTTTGAATGTTTTTGGATTATTTTTATATCCATAATTGTTTTTTTATTTTCAAAAAAATTTTTTAATAATAAAACTGCTTTTTTAATCACATTAACATTTACTCTTATATTAAGTAATTTAAGTTTTACTAAATCTTTTGGAAAAACTGAAACATATATGTTATTTCCTATTATTCTTTCTGTTTATTCATTTTTTAATTTTCAACAAACAAAAAATATCATTTTTATTATTTTGTCTGGATTATTTTTTTCAATTGCACTTTTATTTAAACAAACCGCTATTTCTATATTATTTCCAATTTTATTTTTTTTATTAATTGATAAAATTAATTTTATTGAAAAATTAAAAATCTTATTTTGTTTTTTCATGGGTATTTTTATACCTATTTTAATTTTACTTTTTTATTTAATTAAAAATGATGTATTGAAAGATTTCATATCACAAGTTTTAATATATAATTCTTTTTATATTAAAATTTTAAATTATTATAATATAAAAAATCTTCTAAATTCTTATCTGTTTAAACGTCCATCTTTATTATTATTTTTAATTTGTGGATTAATTATCATAATTTATGAACACTTTTTTAAAAAAACAAAAGAAAAAAATATAATAATTTTTATTCATTTCCTTATAATATGGCTAATTTCTGATATCTTTTTTGTTTCCTTGAGTAAAAGATTTTATCCAAATTATTTTATCCAACTATTACCTGTTTTAGTATTTATAGCAGGTATATTTTTAAACTTTATAATAAAAAATACTAAAATTTATATATCTATTATTATTTTGATTTTTTTTATTTTTATTTTAAGTGGAGCAACATCTCATATGGAATATGCGATTAGATTTGATTTAAAACCACAAAATTATTTAATAATAAATAATAATAAATATACTGGACCAGATATAAGTATAATAAAATGGATTTTAGAAAATACAAAAGAAAATGATTATATCTACTTTTGGGGATCTGATACTAGATTAAATTTTGTAACAAAAAGAAAATCTCCTACTAAATACACCTATATTTATCCACTACTTAATTATAAATATATAACAAGTGATGATTTTGAAAGATTTTATAATGATCTAATAAAAAATAAACCAAAATATATATGTGATTCAATAGGGTTTTTTGAAGAAAATATAAATTCGGAAACAGCAAAAAAATTTATAAATAGATTAAATGAATTTGGTTTTGATTGTGCAATACCGATTTATTTTGATAAAATTTTAGAGTTCATAAGAAAAAATTATGATTTTTACTGCTATAATAATATATGGAAAATTTTCAAATTAAAAAATCAACAATCTAATTTTTAACTAAAGATTTAGTTCTTATTTCTTTTAACAAAAATTATATCACGCACTCGTGAAATAAAAATTGCAAAATTAGGGAAAAATTTATATAAAAAAATTTTCATTTTTATATAAAATGGTAATTTTTTTGTATTATCTAAAATTTTTAATGCATCATTTAATTCCATATCTAATTTTAAAATAATACTTTTTTCTACGTTGTATTTACTTGCTTCTATTTTAAGTCTGCAACATATACCAACAATAGATGCTAATGTTTTAATCCTAAGATTATTAAGACCATTTTGTTCATAAAAATTTGCTCTCTCTTTTAGAGCATCAATTATATCAAGTCGTTTTTCATTAAAATTAGATCTTGTTATACTTCCTGCCCTCATCCTGCGATTGTATAATTTTTGCTTTGTACTAGCAATCCTTCCTGCCATATAAATTAATTTATAAATTATAAATTCATCTTCATGTATTCTACCTACAGGAAATAAAATTTTTTCAAAAAGTTCCCTTTTATATAATTTTGCGCATGCATTTAATCTAATTTTTTCAAGAGCTTCTATATTATTAAATACTTCAATTTTATTTCCTAATGTAAAAAAAAATTCTTCTATATTATAATTGGCAATAGTCATTCCATGCGCTTTTATACCGCATGATGCGATACTTGCTTTTGTTTCATTTAAAATTTTATAAAGAACTGAACAATAATTTTTTTCTACCCAATCATCAGAATCAACAAATGTGATAAAATCTCCTTTTGCAATATTTATTCCTGCATTTCTTGCATCTGATAATCCACCATTTTTTTTATGAATTACCTTTATTTTATTTGACTTTTTACTATATTCATCAATTATTTTGGGACAATTATCTGTAGACCCATCATTTACAAGTATTATCTCAATATTTTCATAATCTTGATAAATCAAAGAATCTATACATTTTCTTAAAAATTGCTCTACATTATAAATGGGAACTATAATTGAAATAAGAGGATTAGTCATATTTTAATTTATTTTTTATTGTTCTTTTAATAGCTGCAGCGTTTAAAGCTAATCTTGGAAAAAAATAATACAATAAAACTTCTAATTTGTTTATAATTGTGCATCTATTATCAAAAAGACAGTCCTGCATAGCAATTTTTAATCTTTTTTTTATATCAATAATTATATCTTCATTTTCTTTTGAATCAATTGCGTTAATTAAAAAACGTGCGGCATCTGCTACAAGTTCTTTTTTCTTTCTAAAAGCAATGTCATATCTACCTTTAGATGAATAAAAAAAAATCATATCTTTTACAGCATCTAAATGAAGAAGATGTTCTCTTTTAAAAGTAAAGCCCATAATGCTATCAGGTCTTCGTCTGTAATTATATAACATTGCAGTGGTAAAAACGACTGTTTTAGAATCATATAAAATTTTATATGTTGTAAATTTATCTTCCATTATTAATCCTTCTGGAAATTGAATTTTATCAAACATTTTCTTTTTATAAAGTTTTGCACATGGAGATGGTGGTAATATTTCAGATGCTTCTGGACCATTAAACACTTTTATTTTTTCATTTATTTTCTTTAATTTCTTATAACCAAAATCGGTATAAATTCCACAGCAAGATATATCCGCATTATATAATTGTAAATTTTTATATAAAATCTCACAATATTGTTTTTCAATAATATCATCTCCATCCACAAAAGTAATAAAATCACCTGCAGCCGCTTTAATTCCTGTATTTTTTGCAGATGCTGGACCACCATTTTTTTTATGTATTACCTTTACTCTATTATCCACACTTGCATAAAAATCACATATTTCACCACATTTATCAGGAGAACCATCATCAATAAATAAAATTTCTAAATTTTTATAAGTTTGATTTAATATACTTTCAGCACAATCTTTTATATAGGGCTCAACTTTATAAACGGGTATGATAATTGATATTAATTTTTCTTCCATTTTTTTGAACTTTAATAAATAAAATTAATATTTTTTATCTAATGCAATTTTTATCACTTCATCCATTGTTTTTACAAAGTGAAATTTTAAATTTTTCTTTATATAATCAGGCAATTCCGAATAATCCTTCCGGTTATATTCTGGAATTATGACTTCCTTTATACCATTTCTATGTGCTGCAAGGGTTTTTTCCTTTAAACCACCTATAGGTAAAACTCTACCTGTTAAAGTTATCTCGCCTGTCATAGCAATATCTTTTTTAACTGGTTTTTTTATAAAAGCAGAAATCAATGATGTGGCTATAGTAATACCTGCAGATGGACCATCTTTAGGTATGGCACCTTCTGGCACATGAACGTGTATATCAATCTTTGAAAATATATCCTCTTTTATACCAAGTTTTTTTGCCCTTGACCTTATATAACTCAATGCAGCTTGACCTGATTCTTTCATGACTTCACCGAGTTTACCAGTAAGTATTAAAATGCCTTTGCCTTTTACAATTGAAGATTCTATAACCAATACATCACCACCAAATTCTGTCCAAGCAAGTCCTGTTGCAATACCAGTGCCATTTACATCTTTTGTCGGCACATCTAAATATTTTGGAACACCTAAAAATTTATTTAAATTATCTTCTGTAATTACTACTTTTTTAAATTTAGTATCACTTACTTTTGATTTTGCAACTTTTCTGCAAAGCGCTTTTATCTCTCTTTCTAGATTTCTAACTCCAGCTTCTTTTGTATAGTTATGAATAATTGACATTATTGCTTTTTCATCTATCTGTATATCTTTTTCTGTTAGTCCATGTTGTTTTAACTGTTTTGGAATTAAAAATTTTTGAGCAATATTTAATTTTTCATAATCTGTATAACTGTTTATTTCTATGATTTCCATTCTATCTTGTAATGGTATTGGAATATCATATAGTGTATTGGCTGTTGTTATAAACATAACATCCGATAAATCAAATTCAGTATCAAGATAATGATCCATAAAAGTATTGTTCTGCTCTGGGTCTAGAACCTCAAGTAAAGCAGCGGCCGGGTCTCCCCTAAAATCAGATGACATTTTATCAATTTCATCCATTAAAAAAACAGGGTTCTTTGACTTTGCCTTGCGTAAGGACTGAATAATTCTTCCTGGCATTGCTCCTATATATGTCCTCCTGTGACCTCTTATCTCTGCCTCATCTCGGACCCCACCTAAAGAAACCCTAACAAAATTTCTACCCATTGCACGTGCTATAGACCTTGCTAAAGATGTTTTACCAACTCCAGGTGGTCCTACAAAACATATAATAGGATCAGGGACTTTTTTATCCTTTATATTCTTTTTAACTGCTAAATATTCTATTATTCTTTCTTTTGGTTTTTCTAGTCCAAAATGATC
>JAOAIN010000059.1 GCA_026414685.1 Candidatus Goldiibacteriota bacterium | reverse complement strand
CTATCTATCTCATCATTGGGAAAAATAATTTTTTTCAGTTTATCTTCTACCTTTATTATTGATTCTTTAATTTTAAACACAAAATTTCCACCACTTGCGGTTACAAGTTTTGTCTGTATTTTTATGGATTGTTTACCCACAATTACCGCAAATGCTGGTAAAAATTCCTGTTCATAAGTTAGGATGAATTCAAGACCTGTAAATGTAGAAAGCGGGCCTAATTTTGACAAAGAAAAATTATCATTTGAATCATATTCTCTTTCACTTTGTGATATTTTTAAATTTTCTTTATTTAATCCTGACTTTTCTGCTAAATCTTCTATAAACTTTTTTATATCGTTTTTTCTATCTTCTTCATCTGTTATGAAACGCATAACTTCCCTCTCAACCATTGCAAGTTTTATCTTTGTAAGCATAACAAGTCCAAACTGATAAATCCCTAAAAATAAAAGTAGCAAAATAGGTAAAATCAAAACAAACTCTGTGACTGCCTGCGCTTTTTTCTTTTTTATCATGATTAATGCAATAATAAATTATCTGTTAAAAATTGTGTTGATTTCGTTAAAAACAAAAGAATATTATTTATATCCATGCTAGAAGAAATATCAGTAGATATATATCCTGAAAAATCAGAAATCTGTTCAAAATTTTCTGTATTTTCCTCAGTAAATTTTATCTGCGGTAAAATTACATGCTGTAATTTTGGTGTATATGAAGCACCATCCAATTCCCAAATATCCATTTTGCCGCCATCTATCTTTACCATTGATGTTGCTATAAAAAATCCTGGCACAATCTGCTGAGAATTATTATTTTTGAGAAAAAATTTTGTATTAAGCAATTGTTTTATATCTCTTTTAATTGCAACAACTAAAATTGTATGTTCACCTATTTCAACAATATCAAAAGGCAAATCAATATTTTCTATAAATCCTTTTATATTTTTTAGTTTTTCATTTAATTCGTCTGGCAAAGTAATTGATTTTTCTTTAATGAGACGCTTTCCTGTTTTCTTTTCTATTGTCCAGCCAATTTTATTTTTTCTCGTATCTTTTTCATCCACATATACTCTTTCTCCTGTTGATTTCTTTCTATAATAGTATTTATTGTTTGCTTGATTATCTTCAAAACTTAAAAAATCTGTAAATGTCCTTCTTTTTAGATTAAAAGATGGTAGTGGGTCAGTCAAATCAAAATCATTAACATTAAAAATAGGTATGCATAATGTATTTTCATTTCTCTGACCATTTATTATAACAGCTGCGGCATTTAAAGCTGGAACTATTCTTATCTTTTCAAAATCGCCTGTGCCGGCAAAAACATCCTGGACTTTTTGTGTAAACGCTATTGCTTCTTTTACTGCTGGCGCTGTTACACCAAGTGTGAGAAACACAGAAACAAGTCCACCAGCAGCAACTAGAAATAAAACTTTATTAGATAAAGATACAATGTTTAAAGCCCTTGCATACCAAGTGCCACCCTCCATTGCTGCTGAATCTGCAATATTTTGTAAATGTATTTTTAAGTAAATTAAGTTACCAACTTCTATTACCATGTATGCGAAGATAAAAATCAAAACAAATGCAAATATTGATATCACAAGCACTTGTGATTTTATGTTTTTAAAATTCTTTTTCATTCTATCCTCATAATAGCAGTTGCAGATAATGTCCAATATGGAAACTGTTCATTTAGTATTACTTTTGTTATTTCAGAAAAGTCATATTCAAAAATTTTTAACGTTAGTAAATCCTTAATAATAGATGGCAATTCAAGACGAAAATTTGTATTAAAAAGTCCAAAAATTTTATTTACAAATGGAACTTTAAGTGCGAGATTATGTTTAACAGTTACTTTTATAAATTTGCTGTTTGCAGTTTCTTTTATATTAATTTCATCTATACGGAAACCTTTTTCATTTTCATTTAAAACACTTTTTATATATGATGCGCCATAGTCAATTGCAGCATCATAGGCAATATCCTTCATTTTATCTTTTATATTTTTCTCACTTGCTATACTGTTTGAATAATATGTTAAAAGTTTTAATATCGCAAGTGCGCGTTCTGCTTTTTCTACCGTCTCATCACCACCATATACAACAGCAACGCGCGCCACCATATAAGCAGTATATTGAAGCATGAGTGAATTCATAAAGATAATTGCAAGCTGTATCATGCCAAGCACACATAACATAAAAACAGGAAAAACAAGCGTAAACTCTACCATACTCTGTGATTTTTTAGATTTTAATAATCTTTTATCCATATTTTATGGTTTTAAATCTTATTTTCTTTCTTTTGCCCTTTTGCTTTTTAAAACACTTTAAAGCATTACCACACCATGCTCTGTAAATGCATATGGCAGATATTTTATGTTTTGTCCTCTTTTATTAATCTTCAAGGTCACAAAATGTGACCTTGAAGATATAAGTATTCTTGTTTTATCTTTATTTAGTTGAGACATATAACTGAAAATTGGTCTATATTTCTTTTAACGGCTTGATTTAAAACTTTGGTTTTTATTCTGTATAGTTCAACCAAAATCCCTATCAAGCATCA
>JAOAIN010000010.1 GCA_026414685.1 Candidatus Goldiibacteriota bacterium | reverse complement strand
AGATGTGTATAAGAGACAGGGTTTTAAAAATCCACTAAAGGTAAGAAATTTTATTAAAAATGCAAAAAGCGCTTTTAGTTGGTGCTACTCATATAGACATACTTGCAAATACTAGTTTGCAATTTGATGGCTCTGTAGGTAAGGACCTCCCAGGAGAGTTCGTAATATCCGTTGGGGGAACAGCATTCAATGTGTGTGTAAATCTTATGGGGCTTAACCTAGACTGCTTTTTGGTTAGTGTGACTAAAAAGGACTCGTTATTTACATATCTTATTGAGCAAACTTTGAAAGGGTTAAAAATTAAACACTATATCTTTCATCCAGAACATGCTAAGGAAAGTGCTTTTCTTGCTATTAGAGATCCGCTAGATTTGATTATGGCTGTTACAGCACAAGCTTGGGATAGCCTCACAAATCAAGAGTTCGATGAAATTCTTACTAAGATTACGAGTAGACAGTTTGATTTTGCTGTGGTAGACTGTAATTTACCAGCTCTTTACATAAAAAAACTGTTGGAAGCCCTCTATCCAACTCCATTATATTTATGTGCTACATCAACTGCTAAGTTTATCCGATTTTTAGCTATTAATATGGAAAACCAGGGGTTTGTAAAAGCATTTTTTATGAATGAAGAGGAGTACTCTAATGCTATAAATCTATTCAAGGAGTTTACGACTGAAAAAAGTCTCTATTTTGTAACACAAGGAGAGAAAGGAGTTAAAGTTATAGAAGGAAACAATATAACTCATTACCCCCCACCAGAAATAGAAGAACCAAAAAGTTTTTCTGGAGCAGGGGATGCTTTTGCTTCAGGAGTTATTTATGGATTGCAAAACGGATATAGCATAAATGATGCGGTAAGTAAGGGATTTGCTATGGTAATTGAAAAGGCTAAGTATCAACATTCAAACACAGCAGTAATTTCTCTTGAAAAAATATCAGATTCCTTTATTAAAGATAAATTGACTGATACTTTCAACAGAAATACTTTAGAGAATGATAAAGTTATGTTATGTGATTTCTCACATGTTATTGTTATAGATATTGATCATTTTAAAAAAATAAATGATACATACGGTCATACTGCTGGAGATGTAGTATTGCATAATATTGCCCAGATAATAAGAGAAGCATCTTTGCCAGAGGGTATTGCCTGTAGATATGGTGGTGAAGAGATGATAATTTTTTTAAGAGAAAAAATAGATGATGAGGCATATAACAAGGCAGAAAAAATAAGGAAAATGGTAAAAAAGGCATTAATAAAATATAAAAATAAGACAATTAAAGTTACAATGTCAATAGGAGTGGCTTCCACAAAGTCAGGATTAGCGGATATACATAAAATAATTAAACGGGCGGACGAAAATGTGTATAAGGCAAAAAAGGCAGGCAGAGATAGAGTGGTTATGTAAATAAAATGGCAAATGTTGGATGAAAGACGTTCTAAAATAGTTCAAACATAGTTCGAAAATAGTAAAATATACTTTACTCTATTTTCGAATTTCAAATGCTTTAAGTTTTTACGAAGCGGAAATTTATGGCAGGTGGCAAATTTTTTCAAATCTTCAAATCTATAGATCTTCAGATTTGGAGATTAAGGATATATAAAATTTATAAAGATTTGAAAAATTTTGAAATTTATTTATTATGGAGGTTTTTATGAAGATTTCAGTGGTGTTTATAACTGTTGATAAAAAAAATTCAGCGGATAAAATTGCAAAAACATTACTGAATAAAAGATTATGCGCATGTGTGAATATAATAAAAAATATTGATTCGCATTACTGGTGGAAGGGAAAAAAGGAGAAAGCAAAAGAATATTTGTTGGTAATAAAAACGAAAAAAAATCTTGTTAATAGACTTATAGAGGAAACTAAAAAAATACATCCATATACTGTTCCAGAAATAATTGCTTTTGGTATAGAAAAAGGAAATTTAGATTATATTAATTGGGTTATAAAAGAAACTATATAATAATGAGAAAAATAAGAAAAACAAAAATTATAGCAACAATAGGGCCTGCAACATCTTCTTATACTTCTATATACAAGTTAATAAAAAGTGGAGTTGATATATTTCGTTTAAATTTCTCCCATGGTGATCATGCTTTTTTTCTTAACGTTATTTTAAATATAAAAAAGGCAAGAGAAAAATTAAAACGTCCAGTAGCAATCATGCAGGATCTACAAGGACCTAAGATACGTATTGGTAATCTTCCCCATGAGTTTGATGTGAAACGGGGCGATGAAATTATAATAAAAAATACAAAAGAAAATTTAAAAGATAGAGAAATATATATTGATATAAATGGTTTATATAAATATATAAAAAAAGGACAAAAAATATTAATAAATGATGGTATTGTAGAATTGAAAGTAAAAGAAATAAAGCATAAAGATATTATTTGTGTTGTTATAAATGGGGGAGAAATTAAATCAAGAAAGGGTGTAAATCTTCCTAATGTAAAACTTCCTATTCCAGCACTTACTAAAAAAGACATGAAGGATTTAAAATTTGGCTTAAAAATGGGTGTTGATGTTATTTGTCTTTCTTTTGTTCGTGATGCTTATGATTTGATAAAATTAAAAAGATATATTAATTCACCATATCCACTTATAATTGCAAAAATTGAAAAACCAGAAGCATTAAAACAGATAGATAAAATATTAAATTTTTGTGATGGTATAATGGTTGCACGCGGTGATTTGGCCGTGGAAGCTGGTTTTAGTAAAATACCATATGCCCAGAAAACGCTTATAACCAAGGCAAATGAAAAAGGAAAAATTGTAATAGTTGCAACACAGATGTTAGAGTCTATGATAACTAATCCTTTCCCACAGCGTGCTGAGATAACCGATATTTACAATGCTGTTATTGATGGTGCTGATATTCTCATGCTTTCAGCAGAAACATCCATCGGTAAATTTCCATTTAAAACAATTAATGTGATGAATAAAATAATTTTAACAGCAGAAAAAGAGAAGAAAAAGAATTGCCATATTATGACTCCAATTGAAATGGCAAATGGATTAAACAATGTAATGTCTTATTGTGCTGTTTTTAGTTCCTGTAAATTACAAAATTCTATAATATCTGTAAAAACAAAAAATATTGAAGATGTATCGTTTATATCAGATTATAGACCCGATGAATATGTGCTTGCATTAACAGATGATAAAATATTATATAATAAACTTGCCATGATTAATTCTGTTTATCCTGTATTAAATGGTAAAGACAATATTTTTAAAGAGGTAAAAAATTTATTTCCTGATAAAAAAAATATAGTTTATATGGATTTTTACAATAAAAATGGACCAACATTGGTTTTTCATCAAATAAAAAAATGAATAGAAATTTTGATTTAAAAAAGAGTTTAATATTTTCCTTTCTGGTTTTTATGTTTTTTTCACTACTTTTTATTTTAACCGAGAAAAGGGGTAATATTTATCTTGCAGCAAAGATTTTTTATTCTTTTTTTCTTTCTGTGCTTTTTTTACTTATTTTATTAAAAGGCAAAATATCTTTGTTCCGTTCTGTTTTATTCATAACTACAGCTGTTTCTTTTATTATTGTTTATAAAGTAAAATTATGGGGATTAACTAAAAATTTTTTTATATCTCCTGTTAAAAATTCTCCAGAGGTCCCAGTATGCCACATAGCGCTTGCTTCAAACTTTGCCATTACTTTTTTTGATCAGCTAAAAGCTGCTTTAATTTATGGATGGACACAGTGGGGGTTTTATACGATAGGGGTTTTATATATTTTTTCAACGCTTGCAATTGGGCAGGCTTTTTGTTCTTGGGCATGTTTTTATGGTGGTATTGATGAAGGTTTCAGTAAAATATCACCAAAACAGATTATCAAATTTAATAATGTTCCAAAGATTATAAGAGATTTTCCTGTCGGATTTTGGATTTTTTTAATGCTTGCTTCTGTTGTCTTGTTTGAACCTGTTTTTTGTCTTTGGATCTGTCCTTATAAACTTACAACCGCATTTTTAAATAGGGGGGGACTATTTGTTTATAAAATGCAGATTTTAATTTTTATATCAGTTGGGATCATTTTTCTTATAGTATTACCTTTGTTACTTAAAAAAAGAACTTTTTGTTCTTTTTTATGCCCTTTTGGTGGTTTTATCTCTGTTGCTGGCAGGATAAATCCTTTTTTGGTATATCGTGATAAAAGTAAATGTGAGAAATGCAGAAGGTGTATTGAAGTGTGTCCAAATTTTGCGATAACAGATAATTATGATGTGACTTCTTATTGTGTTAAATGTGGTAAGTGTGTTGATAATTGTGAAAAAAGAGCTATTTTTATTGGAATAAAAAGTGAAGATGAAAAAATACAAAATTTAGGATACATTATTTATTTGTTTTGTGTTTTTTTATTTGCAGGAGCAATTTCATCATTTTTTATACCTGATGCTATAGTGATTTTATTAAAATTAATAATAATTCCAGGTTAAATACTATGCCCGTTGATGTTTTATCTGGATTTTTGATTGGATTATCTTCAGGCATTTCCTGTGCAGGTGTATGTTCACCATATTTAGTTCCTTTTTTATTATCTGAAAATAGAGATATAAAACAAAATTTTTTTATAATCCTTGAATTTTTGATTGGGAGATTGATTGCATATTTATTGATGGGCTTATTTTCTGGGTTTATTGGTGTTACTTTAAATGAATTGATAATTTCGCCAAAAATTATTGGTGCGGTTATGTTTATAACAGGTATTATGTTATTTTTATATTCTATTGGAATAACCAATATAATAAAAATACATTTCATACAAAATATTTTTATTCGCATACCTTTTGGGGCCGGTCTTGTGAGTGGCTTAAATATATGTCCACCATTTATAACTGCTTTTACTTATGCCGTATCTTTTAAAAATATTATAATTTCTATAATATATTTTTTATTCTTTTTTACTGGCACATCAGTTTATTTGATTCCTTTTATTTTTTCTGGATTTATAAGTAAATATGAAACAGCAAGAAATGTTGGTAAGATTTCAGGTGTGCTTGTTGGTTTATTTGTTGTTGTTCGGGCAATACTGTTCTTTATTAATGAATAACATAAAAAATTTGATATGATGTTGTAAACTATTCATTATAAATAAACGTCGGAATATAAATAAAATAGTTTGAAAGTTGTGAGAAAATAGTTCAAAAATAGTTCGGAAATAGTTTTTACGAATTATATAACTATTTATGAATATTTTTTAATATAGAAAGGAGTTTAACAATGAAACGTAGATTATTTATTATAATAATATTTTCATTTTTATTTTTAATAATAAATGCAAAGACGTTAGATAATATAGATTATTCAGTTGCATATATAAATGATTATGAAGGGGATTGTGAAATAAAAAGAAAAGGAAAAAGTATTGGAGAAGCCATACTTGATATTTATATCCCATTGTATGAAGGAGATACTGTTATTACCGGTTATGACTCTTATGTTGAGATTGTTTTTGATGATGCAACAATAATAAAATTGGATCCTAATAGCCGTTTGATTGTTAGAAATTTAAAAAGAGATAAAGAAGATAAAACAATAATTGAATTAATAAAAGGTAGATTAATGGGTATTGTAAAAAAATTGATTGAAAAGGAAGAATTTGCTGTAAAGACAAAACTTGCAATGGCTGCTATAAAAGGGACCGAATTAATAGTTGAAACAGGAGATGAAGATACTATAGGTGTTTATGAGGGACAGGTTGAGGTTATAAGTTATGATAGGGATGGAAATATTAAGAAGAAAATAATACTTGATAAAGATAAAGAAACAAAAATAATAAAAAATATAGGACCCAAGGCGCCTAAGAAATTGAGTAAGAATTTTATAAAAAAATACAAGGAAATAAAAGATTTAAGGGAAAAGATTAAATATTTAAGAGAATTAAGAAGAGAAGGTAAGACAAAAGAATATAAATTAAAAAAACGTCTGGAGAGAATAAATAAATTTAAAATGATGAAAAATAATCCTAACATATTAAAAAATATGTCATCAGAACATAAAAGATTAATAGATGAGATGATAAAACTGGAGCCTTATTATCAGAGTCAGCTGGAAGAGGAAAAGAAAAAGGTTAGAAAGACAGAGATAATTTTAAAAAAACACAATAAATAATATTTGTTAAAATCGTTTTAAAATAGTTCTCAGGTAGTTCGTAATTAGTAAAAACTATCTCAAACTATCTTTAAACAGAAGTGATTTATATTATTCTTGTAAATTACCCTTATTTATGCTATAAAATATAATAATTTTTTATTTTTCTGGAGGAAATATGAAACTTTGTGTCTTAGGTGTTGGTTATGTTGGATTAGTTACAGGTGCATGTTTATCTGATCTTGGTAATAATGTGATATGTGTTGATATTGATAAGAAAAAAATAGATAATCTTAAAAAAAATATATTGCCAATATATGAGCCAGGACTGGAAGAACTTATAAAGAGAAATAAAACTCGTTTGAAATTCACAACAAATATAAAAGAAGGCATTCAGAAATCCGATATAATCTTTATTGCTGTTGGTACACCGCCAAAGGAAAATGGCGAAGCGGATTTAACTTATGTTAAGGATGCTGCAAAATCAATAGGAAAATATATAAATGGTTATAAAATAATTGTGGATAAGTCAACAGTTCCTGTTGGTATGGGTGATCTGGTGGAATCAATAATTGATGATATAAGTAAAGGACGTAAAAAATTTGATGTTGTATCTTGCCCTGAATTTTTACGTGAGGGTAGTGCTATTCACGATTTTATGAATCCTGATAGGATTGTAATTGGTGCCAAAAATAAAACCGCTGCAAATAAAGTTGCAGAGGTTTTTCAGCCACTCAATACAAAAATAATTATAACTGATTTACGCTCTGCAGAAATGATAAAATATGCATCAAACTCATTTCTTGCCACGAAAATTTCTTTTATTAATGAAATTGCAAATATATGTGAAAAGGTAGGTGCTGATGTAGAGACAGTTGCAATGGGAATGGGCCTTGATAAGAGAATAGGGCGACTTTTTTTAAATGCTGGAGCCGGGTTTGGTGGTTCATGTTTTCCTAAAGATGTTTCAGCTCTCATAAATATTGCACGCAGTGAAGATTATGATCCTATAATATTAAAAGCAGTTATGGAGGTTAATAGACAACAAAGAAAATCAATTGTTGTAAAAATAAAAAAATTACTTGGAACAATAGAAGGCCGTTCCATTGGTATTCTCGGTATTGCTTTTAAACCAGAAACAGATGATATACGAGAGGCCGTATCAATAGAGGTTATGAATGCTTTACTTGAAAAGGGTTGCAGGATTAGAGCATACGATCCGGCTGCAATGCAAAATGCTAAAAAGGTTATAAAAGGTGTTAAATATGTTAATAACGCTTATGATGTGGCAGAGAATGCAGAATGTCTTGTAATCCTTACTGAATGGAATGAATTTAAAGAGCTTGATTTAAAAAGGATAAAGCAATTGATGAAACTACCAAACATAGTTGATGGTAGAAACATATATGACCCAGAGACGGTAAAAAAATTAGGTTTTAATTACGTTGGTGTGGGAAGGAGTTAATATATATAATAATTGTTCATTAATAATGTTCTCTATTAATGTTCGATAAATATGTTCGCTAACTATGTAAAGATTTTTTTAAGTATCTTTAACATTTGTTTTAAACATACAGCATTAATGAATATTCTTAGCGAACATTATGTACGCACATGTTTAACGTACATTTTTATAATTGTTGGAGGTAAATATGTCAAATAAAGAACAAAAAAAACAGCCGCAACAGGTAGAAAAAGATAAATTTACTTTAAAGGATTATTTTTATATAAATGTTATTTTTTGGGCTTTTCTTTTAGTTGTAGCTGTTGTTGTTTTTATTACAGCAGGTGGTAAATGGGATCCTGTCATAGAATCAGCATTCGGATTTATTTTTATTGTTTTTGGTGGTGGCTTTGCACTTGTATCCATATTTGATTATTTATATGAAAAATTTGCAGGTAAAGATGAAAACGAGAATTAGTAATCTTATATATATTATTTTTATATTACTTTTTTTATGTGCGCATATATTCTGTCAGGAAGTTATGATTGAATCAGTAACAAAAAAATCAAAAACAGTTGATACTGATATTTCTACACTCATGCAGCAAAATGATGCAAAAATTAGATCTATTCAAAATTCTTTATCTGAAATAAAAATCAAAATGGATGAGATTGGACAAGCATTAAATGAGCTAAAAACAGAAATAAAAATATTAAAGGAAAAGACAGCAGAAACAGATAATTTATTTCAAAAGGAATTAGTTAGATACAGTGAACAGTTGCAGACGATGGATTCAAATTACATGCAGCAGGCAAAAAAAATAACATTTCTAGAAAGTGATTTTAAAGAGATTAAAGATATACTCAAATTGCGTGTTGATAAAATGCAAAGTTGGGATGATATTTTAGATGTTTTGAAAAAAGAAATATCCAATAATGAAATTGAAATTGCGCGTTTGAAAAAAGAGATAAATGAATTGAAAAGGCAGTATGGATATTCTGATAATATTTTTAATTCAATTGCATTTTGGCCATATACAGGTATTACAGCCCTTATTGTATCAATTATTACTTTTATTGTTGTGCTCATAAAA
>JAOAIN010000004.1 GCA_026414685.1 Candidatus Goldiibacteriota bacterium | reverse complement strand
ATTACTTTGTGTAGGTGTTGCGGATGGCGTTATTGTAAACGTATTTGTCACAATGGGTGAATTTGTTCTAGTTGGAGTTCCAGTTGAGGTTCTTGTCATTGTCCATGTTGGTGTATAAGGTGCACTTGTAAATGTACTGGTTGGACATGCACCACCGGTTAGTCTGATATTATCAACCATAATTGTATAATTACTCGTTGATCCATTTATAAAATTTATCTCTGTAAAAGAAATACCAGGGATTAAATCAGTTAAAGGTATTACAACTGATTTCCATTCTGTAGTCACCCCACCACCACCCTGAATATAAGGAGCAATATCTTTCTGTCCTATGGTCCAGTTTAAAGCAATATATAAATTAGAAACAGTCCCTGAAATTGCTCTAATTTCAAATCTTAAATGAGTATGGTCAGCTGTATTTACTCCAGGGCTCGGTGGTCTCCATTGTGCTTGCTGCCAATAAGAAGGATTAGTATATGCTATCTGCATACCATTTCCAGGAGTGCCACCTGTAACTTCTGTTATCACCGCTGTTGAACCAACTGTTGATGTTGGACGAACAACAGTTCCATCTGATAATCTATATCCAGCAGTATCTCCATCATATATCATTTTAGAACATAGATAAGGCGTATTAGTTGGTGTCATCGTTATGGTAAATGTTGGTGTTCTTGTAGGTGAAGGACCACTTGTATGTGTTCTTGTAGGCGTGCTTCCACCCGGTAGAGTAAATTTTCCTACCGAACAGTATCTCGCTACTGCTGCTCTTATGTATCCGCCTTCGTTATCTGAGACAGAAGATGTTGCCTGACCCCAGGTATTAAATCCAGGTGCACCATTTGTATTGGTTGTTGGATTTGTTGTTCCATCATTTGGCCAATCCCTTAAATGAGTCATATCATTTGGGTTTGCATATTCGTCATATCCACCTTCTCCAAATAGTACGCCTAGAATTCCAACATTTGCCCAGTAACCTGGACCTCTTGAAGTATCAGAAGATGAATATGCATCACCAGGAGATCCAGATGCCCCATTTGCAGATGTAGAAGGTAAAAATTCCTGGGCTGAATTGTCTCTGAAATGATTACTTGAATTATTGCATGTCCTAAAATATGTATTACCAACTGGAATCTGCCAGAAAAAACCGCGTCTTGAAAGATTGGTTGATATTCTATCTACAATATAACCTATTTTTCCCCAGCTTCTTGTACTTGTAAAAGTATGTTCTGATGATGTCCATCTTGAAGCTGTTCCCTGTCTAATATAATACCAGTCAGCATCCCTATCTGATGGGTCAATGAAAAATAAATCATAACTTCTATTATTTTCAATATTTCTTATATAATTACACATATCATCCACATGGGTATTTACTTCGCTCTGTGTATGGGAATTTACAAATAAATCGGTCCCTGTTGCCCAATGAGTGAAATGATGTGCAAGATATGCTTTACCTGGTGCATACTGATTTCTAATTCTGTATAATGCTTCACTCCATCCTTGCAGAGTATTAGGAAGTGAATTAATAGAAACACCATCACATGTCTCATCAAAACCAGAGCCACCAACTTGAACAGAACCCGCACTAGTCGGAGAAACATTTGCCTGCCTCCAGAATCCTATTAAATCTGGTTCTATATGTATAATAACCCTTCTCGTTGAATATGAATTTATTTGCTGACATAAAGTTTTAAAATCATTGAAATAGGTAGTCATATTTGAAGCATTCTGATACCATGTTCTATCTCCATTATTATAATAAAAAGTAAATACTTGAATCTGACCGCGTGCTTCCCAATATTGTATTTCTCTTCCTGCCCAATTTATACCCCCACTACCTGTATACCAACTCGGCCAACCTCTTGTTAAATAATTATACGAATAATCCCAGCAAGTTGTTCCTTGATTATCTTTCCAAAAATGTGGGCCTGATGGCGCATACTGATCTGCTTTATCAATCGCCCCAAATCCAAATTGCCCTGGAAGACCAGTTGGTATTGTTCCTCCAAAACTGAAAATTATAGAAAATAAAAACAAATTAAAAATCAAAATTAGATTTAATCGTTTAATCATAATATCACCTTTTTTTTTAGTTTTACATAATTAGACAATACTTAAGCGTTTAAGTTTCGGTATAATTATAGACAAAAATTTTTAAAAAATCAAGATTTTAATATATAAAATATTGTTTTATATTGTATTTATTAATAAAAAATAAGAAAACTTTTATTAAAACAGTTTAAGATAATAATGAAATTGTTTAAAAATAGTTCATAAATAATAGTTCTTAAATAATAATTTTTTTCATCAAGAATTGTTGAGCTTATATTTTTAAACTAAGTTATCGTTTCAAAATAATTAATAACTTAATTTAAAAAAAAAGAGACGCAACTGAGTTGCGTCTCTTTTTAAAATATTTTTATTAAAAATTTATTTATCCTTTTCTTTTATATTCTTGCCTTTTTTCGCCAATTTATCTTTTACTGCTGCTTGTGCAGCTGCAAGACGTGCAATAGGAACTCTAAATGGTGAACATGAAACATAATCAAGACCAATTCTGTGACAGAATTCCACAGATGCTGGGTCACCACCATGTTCGCCGCATATCCCTAGTTTTAAATCAGGTCTTGCTGCTCTTCCTTCTCTACATGCAATATCCATCATCCTTCCAACGCCAACCTGATCTAGTGTCTGGAAAGGATCCTTTTCAAAAATACCTTTATCAATATACGCCTTGATAAATTTTCCAGCATCATCTCTTGAGAAACCAAGGCCCATCTGAGTTAAATCATTGGTCCCAAATGAGAAAAATTCAGCAAACTTTGCAATGTCTCCTGCTGTTAAGGCTGCGCGTGGTACTTCAATCATTGTACCAACCATGTATTTCACTTTTACTCCACTTTCCTCCATTACTTTTTTTGCCACATCATCTATTATCTTTTTCTGATTCAAAAATTCATTTACATTACCAACAAGTGGTATCATGATTTCTGGAATTATTTTTTTACCTTTTTTTATCAATTCAACGGCAGCTTCAATTATTGCTCTTACTTGCATCTCTGTTATTTCTGGATAAGTAATACCAAGACGGCATCCCCTATGGCCAAGCATTGGATTGAATTCATGCAATTCTTCAACTCTGTGTAATAATTTTTTTGCTTTTTCAAGATCGTTTTCATTACCAGGAACGAGGTCAAGTGCTTTTTTAACTATTTCATTCTCTGTTGTTGTCTTACCTTTTAATTCCATCTCAGTTATTGCTAGCATTAAATCTTCTCTCTTTGGTAAAAATTCATGAAGCGGTGGGTCAAGTAATCTTATAGTAACGCCGTATCCTTCCATTGTTTCAAATAAACCCCTGAAATCTTCTCTTTGCATTGGAAGTAATTTTTCTAGCGCTTTTCTCCTACCTGCTTCATCATTTGCAAGTATCATCGCCTGCATATGGGGTAATCGGTCTTCAGCAAAAAACATATGCTCTGTTCTGCAAAGGCCTATACCTTCTGCTCCAAATTCTCTTGCAACCTTTGCATCTCTTGGAATATCAGCATTTGCTCTGACTTTAAGCCGTCTGAATGAATCAGCCCATTTCATAAATGTCCCGAACTCACCTACAAGTTTTGGTTCAACTGTTGGAACTTTGCCTTTTATCACATTACCTGTTGAACCATCTATTGAGATCCAATCTCCTTCTTTTATTTCTATTCCCGATTTTGATACCACAAATTTTTTCTCATCTTCATAGACCTTTATCTCTTCACATCCTGCAACGCATGTTTTACCCATACCCCTTGCAACAACTGCAGCATGTGATGTCATACCACCACGTGCAGTTAAAATACCAACAGCTGCATCCATTCCATGTATATCATCTGGACATGTTTCCATTCGCACCAGTATTACTTTTTCCCCATTTTCTTTCCATTTGACAGCATCATCTGCAGTGAATACCGCTTTACCAGATGCAGCACCAGGTGATGCTGGTAATCCCTTTGCAATTATATCAAGTTTTACTGATGGATCAAAAATTGGATGTAACAATTGGTCAAGTGTTGAAGGAGTAACTCTTAAAATAGCCTCTTCTTTAGTTATTAATTTTTCATTTACCATATCAACAGCAATTTTTACAGCTGCTTTCGCTGTTCTTTTCCCTGTTCTTGTCTGCAACATATATAATTTTCCACGCTCAATTGTAAATTCAAAATCCTGAACATCTTTATAATGTTTCTCAAGACGACTTGTTATTTCACGTAATTGTTTATATACTTCTGGCATATCTTTTTCAAGTTCTTTAATTGGTTTTGGCGTCCTGATACCGGCAACTACATCTTCACCTTGTGCATTTGTTAAATACTCACCATAAAATTCTTTTTCTCCTGTCGCTGGATTTCTTGTAAAACCAACTCCAGTGGCTGAATCATTACCCATATTTCCAAAAACCATTGTCTGAACATTCACAGCAGTTCCTAAATTATGTGGTATATCATTTAATTTTCTATAAGTAATTGCTCTTTCATTATTCCAAGATTTAAAAACAGCATCTCTTGCAAGTCTTAGTTGAGCAATAGGATCTTGCGGGAACTCATAACCCATTTCTTTTTTAAACAATTCTTTAAATTTTGTAACCAACTTTTCCATATCTTTAGCATCCAATTCTGTATCAAGTTTCACACCCTTTTTCTCTTTCATTTCTTCTATGATTTCTTCAAATTTCTTTTTCGGAATTCCAATAGCAACATCTGAAAACATCTGTATGAAACGCCTGTAACTATCCCAAGCAAATCTTGGATTATTTGTAAGTTTGATAAGTGTTTTAACAACATTATCATTGATGCCAAGATTAAGTATAGTATCCATCATACCTGGCATTGAAAATTTAGCTCCTGATCTAACTGATACAAGTAATGGATTTTCACCATTGAATTTTTTTCCTGTGACATTCTCAAGTTTTTTTACATATTCAAGCATCATTTTATCAATAAAATCTGGTGTTTTACCACCCTGTTCATAAAACATATTGCATACTTCTGTTGTAATTGTGAAACCCGGTGGAACAGGTACTCCTGCACGTGTCATCTCAGCAAGGCCAGCTCCTTTACCACCCAAAAGATCTTTCATTTCACCTGTTCCATCTGCTTTCCCTTCTCCAAAAAAGTAAATATACTTTTTTGTTTTAGATGGTTTTAAAACTTTTGATTTTTTTGCTTTCTTTTTTGCCATATATCATGCCTCCTTATTAAAAATATGTTTTATTATTTAGTTTTCATAACAAAAAATAATTTTATCATATATAAAATTGTTGACAATAATAATTTTTATTTTTTATATCTATCTCTTTTTGAGTTTTTCAGTTATTGCTGGTAAAATCTGAAAAAGGTCCCCAACAATACCAAATTTTGCAACTGAAAAAATTGGAGCATCAGGATCTTTATTTATTGCAATTATTATATCTGATGACTGCATTCCTGCAAGATGTTGGACAGCACCAGATATACCACATGCAATATATATTCTGGGGCACACAGTCTTTCCTGTTTGACCTACCTGATGCGAATATGATATCCAGCCAGAATCAACAGCAGCGCGTGATGCCCCAACTGCACCACCTATTGCCTCTGCCAAATCTTTTACTAATTTAAAATTCTCTTTACTTCCTATTCCTCTACCACCAGATACAATTATATCCGCTTCTGAAATATTTATAGTTGTCTCAACTTCTTCTATAAATTCAATAAACTGCGCTCTTGTTTTAAAACTATCCTCTTTTATCTGTGGTTCTATTATTTCACCCTTTCTTGAATTATCTGCTGGAAGTGGTTTAAAAACTTTATATCTTGCCGTTGCCATCTGAGGTCGTCTTTCAGGTGTTATAATTTTTGCCATTAAACTCCCACCAAAAGCAGGTCTTATCTGATATAAATTTCTTTCCTGCAGATCAAGTTCAAATGCTGTACAATCAGCGGTAAGTCCTGCATTTAATCTTATAGAAACTCTTGGAATGAAAGCTCTACCCACTGCTGTTGCACCAGCTAAAATTATCTCCGGTTTATATTGCTGGGCAATATCAGCAAGAACCTTTGCATAAATTTCATCATTAAAATCTTTTAACTTTTCATTATCTACTAAATAAACTTTATCCGCCCCATGAGCAATGAGTTCCTGTGCTTTAGATTTTATATTATACCCTAGCAATACTGCGCTAAGTTCTGTTTGTAATTTATCTGCGAGTTCCCTACCTTTACCCAACAGTTCAAAACTCACATTATGTAATTGACCTCTCCTCTGTTCTGCAAAAACCCATACTCCTTTATATTCATTTTTATCAACCATTTTTCTAAATCTCCTTTTAAAAAATTATTTCAGACATCCTAATTCTTTTAATTTATTTAAAAGTTTTTCTGCAATTTCATCTGGTTCACCTGTTAACATCTCTGCTTTTCCTGGTTCTCTTTTTGCAGACCATGTCTGTTTAACTCTTGTTGGAGAATATTTTAAACCTACTTTTGTTTCATCCCCACCAATTGCAGCAAGATCCATTGTTATTGGTTCGTATTTTTTTGCCCGCATTTTACCTTTTAAAGATTCAAGCCGTGGCTCATTTATTTCTTTAACAACAGTTAAAGCAACAGGTAAAGGGGATTTAACAACATCCACTCCATCCTCCATCATTCTTTCTGCTATTATTTCTTTTTCATTTATCTCACGTATTTTTTTCACCCATGTAATGCAAGGTATATCTAAATATTCAGCTGTGGATGGTCCAACCTGAGCAGTATCTCCATCAATTGCTTGTTTACCAAATAATACAATATCAAATCCTATTTTTTGTATTGCTTTTGAAAGTGCATAAGATGTTGCCCATGTATCAGAACCAGCAAGTTTTGGGTCAGTGAGTAAATACCCCTCATCAACTCCCATGCCTATTGCTACTTTTATTATTTCCTTTGCCATTGGTGGTCCCATGGTTAAAACAGACACTGTTCCCCCTATTTTTTCTTTTATTCGCAATCCTTCTTCAACCGCATACATATCAAATGGATTCATAACTGTGCCGGCAGTTTCTCTTTTTAATGTCCCTGTTTCAGGATCAACTTTTATATCTGTTGTATCAGGTACCTGTTTAATACATACTACTATCTTCATGTTTTATCTCCTT
>JAOAIN010000260.1 GCA_026414685.1 Candidatus Goldiibacteriota bacterium | reverse complement strand
GAAGGTGCTGCAATGTTTGTTTTAGAGAATTTAGAGCATGCCAGAAAAAGAAATGCAAAAATCTATGCAGAGGTTATTGGTTATGCCAATACATCAGAAGCTTATAGTATGTATAAAATGGATGATACTGGTAATGAGGCGGCGCGTGTGATGAGCATGGCATTGAAAGATGCAGAAATAAGTTATAAAGAAGTTGATTATATCAGTGCTCATGGTAGTTCTTCCTATGTATCTGATATCAGGGAAACACGTGCAATTAAAAAAGTAATGGGTGATTATTCATATAAGGTTCACATATCTTCAATAAAATCAATGATAGGACATTCCCTCGGTGCTGCAGGTGGATTGCAGACAGCGTCAGTTCTTTTGGCAGGTAAGCATGGCTACATTCCACCTACTATAAATTATAAAGTTTTTGATCCTGAGTGTGATTTAAATTATGTACCAAACGAAGCAATAAGAAAAAAAATAAATATAGCACTTATAAATTCTTTTGGGATGGGTGGGAATAATTCCAGTATTGTTTTGCGAATAAATGTATAAAGGTATATTATCATGGTTAATTTTTTACTTATTAATTATCCTGGTTATCCTGCCACGCTACGTGAATTTTATCCTGACAATGGACTTGCAAATCTTGCAGCATCTTTAAAAGAAGCAGGGCACAATCCTTACATACTTGATTTTGCCAATCCTGATTTAATTACATGGTTTTTTCCATATCGATATAAAGATGAAATATATAATATAGTTAATGATATTAAAATGTGCCAGAAAAAAAATATAATACCAGATAAAACCATAATTAATAAATTTTATGAAGTGGATGATAAGATAAATAATTATCAAAAAGAGAGAATAAATGAATTCACTGACCAGCAAATAATAAAAAAGATAAAGGAATTTAAACCAGATATAGTGGGATTCAAACTGTGGATAGGTGAAGGTTTTGTGAATTCCATCCGAATTGCTGAGATTATAAAAAAGAATTTCCCTAATATAAGAATTTTTGCTGGCGGACCGCAGGTTGATTGGTTTGGAGAAAATATTTATCATCTTGGATTTGGAGAATGTTTTGAAGCGCTTGCTTTTGGTGAAGGTGAAGAGACGATATGTGCAATTGCTGATTATGTGGAAGGAAAAACAAAAATAAGTGATATTCCAAATATAATATATAATGATAATGGAAATATAAAAAGAACATACACAAAAAGGATTGAAAATCTAAAAGATATAAAAAGACCAATTTATGATGAAAATGTATATTATCCAATGCATGATAATAAAAAAATCAAAATAATCATGCTTGATGAGAGTAGAGGTTGTCCCAATAAATGCAGTTTTTGTATTCATCCTTATAAAAGTGGTAATTTCTGGCGGGTTAGAAATCCCGAAGATATTGTGGATGATATAGAGTATTTAATAAAAAAATATAGGACAAATATTTTCAGGTTTGCAGGATCAAATCCACCGCCGCATTTAAAACGTGGAATTGCTCAGGAAATCATAAAAAGGAGGTTAAAGATAAAATACGGAGCATTTGGTCATGCACGTGGTATGACTTATGATGATTATAAATTATTAAAAGAAAGTGGTTGTGTTTCTTTATTTTTTGGTGTGGAGTCAGGCAGCCAGTACATACTTGATAAAGCGATGAATAAAGGAAATAAAGTTAATGAAATAAAAGAAGCACTTTTAATGTGTAAGGATGCAGGTATTAAAGCAGTTGCGAGTGTCATAGTGCCAGCGCCTTTTGATACAGAAAAAACCATAGAAGAAACATATAAATTACTTGCAGAGACAAGACCATCATCGGTGATTGTAAATATACCGGGTGCTTTACCCAATACGCAGTGGTTTGAAAACAGAGATTATTATGATTTCAAAATAGAAAATATTGATTCATTTTTTAGCCGCGCAATGACATACACAATAAAAAATTTTTATCCACCTGAATTATGGAGAGATTTTGTTGATTATAAACTTGGTGAATTAAACGTAAATAAAATAGTGAATACTGCAGCAGAATTTACAAAGCGTCTTCATAATATAGGTATTTCCACTCGTGTCACAGATGATTTATCTGTTCTTGTAGAAGCATTACAGATAAATCAGGATGAATTGATAAATGAAACCTGGTCCTATTTATCAAGTGGAAATCAAAAAGGCATAGAAGATACAATAATAAAAATAAATAATTCCATAAGAGATTCTTTAAATGAAAATTAAACATCAATTTATAAAATTTATTGATAAAATATTTTGGAATTCTTATGCTTATGTATATGATGATATTGCAAAATATTATAATCCTTATAAACAGTTAAATGATTTCATATTTAATTTTATTACAAGCAAATTAAAAAAAGGCATTGTTTTTGATGCTGGTTGCGGAACAGGAGAACTAGCTATAATGCTTGCCAGAAAATATAGAGTCATTGCAGGTGATTTTTCCCCAGTAATGATAAATAAATTAAATAATAAAATACTTAAAAACAAAATAAAAAATATTTCAACAAAAATAATTGATTTAAATAAAAAATTACCTTTTAAAGATAAAACATTTGATGTGGTTGTAAATGTCCATTC
>JAOAIN010000243.1 GCA_026414685.1 Candidatus Goldiibacteriota bacterium | reverse complement strand
AAAAAATCATTCTGTGAATAAGCAGAAAATCCAATTGCTCTGATTTTTCCCTGTTTCTTTAATTTATACATAACATCAACTGCTCCATGCAGGTATCTATCCTGTTCTCCAAAATCACCATGATGAAAATAATAAATATCTATATATTCTCTTTTCAAATTAATTAGCGATTGTTCACATTGATGAATGATATGCTGGGGTTCATAAGCATGCTCTGCTGTTCCCTTGAAATGACCCACCTTTGTTGCAATTATTACATCTTTGTTTCTTTTTCCGAGCGCTTTTGCCAAAAGGCGCTCTGCCCTTCCGTTACCATAGACGTCAGCATTATCAAAATGATTTACCCCTCTATCAACAGCATAATTTATAGCTTTTATAACTTCATCTTCATTCACATCTTCCCAGCCAACCGAAATACCTTCATTCCAAGATTTTCCCCCTAAAGTCCAACATCCAAGAGAAATTTCTGAAACCTTTATTCCTGTTCTTCCTATTTCTCTATAGTTCATTATTCACCTCTTTTAAATATCTACCATATTTATATTTATTCCTGTTTTACAAAACAGCAAATTGATACGCCAATTGGCAATATTATTTTTTTGATACCCACAATATACCTCTTTTCATTATTTCAAAAAATTCTTTTTTTTCAAAATCTTGTGTATCATGACCGAGTGAGCAATAAAAAATTTTTCCTTTTCCATATTTTTTTGACCAAACAACAGGCATTTTGATTTTATTTTCTATAACAGTCCATGCATGAATTTTAATTTCCGGTGAAAAATGAAAATAATATAATTCTGTTTTTATATAAAAATCTTTTATTCCATTTAGTAGTTTACTTCTTCTGTTAATTATGACTTTAAATTTTTTCACTTTGGGATGGAATACAAACTGACCACCAACCATATGTTGATATTTATAACTATTTTTAAAAGTATCGCATAAACCTGCATGAAAACCAATTAATCCAACCCCGGATTTAATTGCATTTGTTAAACCCTGCTCTTGTTTTTCTGTAATTTTTTTTTCTCCATAATTTTGAAAAATAATATCATATTCTTTTAATCTTCTGTAATCAGAATAAATATTTATATCAGAATATATATCAATATTAAAACCATTTTCCCTAAGAAATGGCAAAAAAAAACTAACTGTTTTATATGGTTCATGAAATTTAAAACCACCGTAAATAATTAAAATCCTTCTCATATTTTTACTTTGTTTAAATAATTAGATGCCATGTATGAACTCCTAACATACGGACCACTTTCAACATATTTAAAACCTAATAGCATGGCTATTCTTTTTAAATAAGCAAATATTTCTGGTTCTATATATTTTTTTACCGGATAATGCTCTTTTGTAGGCGACAGATACTGGCCAATTGAAATGAAATCACAATCAATCTCACGCAGTTCTTTTAACAAAAGAACAACCTCATCTATATCTTCACCAAGTCCAAGCATAATACCGGTTTTTACTAATAAACCTTGACTTTTTGCCTGTTTTAAAATATCCATACTCAAATCAAAAATTGCTCCATTTCTTAAATGATATAGTGACGGAATCGTTTCAAGATTATGAGAAAAAACATCTGGCTTTGAATTAAAAATTTTTGAAAGTGCATTTTTATTACCTTTAAAATCAGGAACAAGTGTTTCAACTTTGATGGAACTGTCCATATCCCTGATTCTATTTATAATTTCGCAAAAAACAGACGCCCCGCCATCATCCAGATCATCGCGTGTCACAGAAGTGATGACAACAAATTTAAGTTTCATTTCTTTTATTGCAGCTAAAATATCTTCTATTTCTTGAGTAAATGTTTTTTTCTCTGGGATTCCTTTTTTCACATTACAAAAAATACATCCACGAGTGCATATATCTCCAAGAATTAAAAAAGTTGCAATTTTTTGAGAAAAACATTCGGAAATATTAGGACATCTTGCTTGATGACAAATGGTATGAATATTTTTTCCAATTAAAAAATTCTGTGTTTCATGTAAATCATTGAAATTTATTTTTTTCTGAAGCCATTCGGGTTTTCTTTCATTCATTGTTATTTATTCCTTTTATGTTCCATGTATCACTGCTATATTTGTTTAAAATCAATTTATCCACTATTTCTCTTTCTCTCTGATTCAATTTTTCTTCGTTTATTTTTATCTTAAAAGTTGTCTTAAATACATCTATAAAATTTTTTATTAAAAATTCAAATTCCATCTTTTTCTTTAAAATATCATATAAAGAAGTAAAATTATTAAAATTCACTTTATTGTTAAAAAATTTTTTAATTTTCTCATTACTGTTCTGAACCGGAATAGACCCATGCTGAAAAATTATATTTTTTTTACGACACTGAGCATTACCTCCTATTTTTTTTCCACGAACTAAAATATCATACTCTTCATTTGTTGAAAAACAAAAATGTCCTGGTTGATTAGAAAATTTTTTTCTTTTTGAACAATCTTTAGCAAATCTGGCTTTTATACCAAGCGAGTTATAAAAATTTAAAAGAAACGAATTCAATTTTTCATAGGTTTCTTTAACTGATAAATTCTTGCAATCAATATCAGAATCAGAACACACAAGCGAATAGGTCAATTCTTCATTATGGACAATTGCACCACCACCTGTTATCCGTCTTACTATGAAAACATCATCTTTTGTGCATTCTTCAATATTTATATCATTTAAAACATTCTGATATTTACCAACTGAAATTGAAATATTACTCCAACCATATAATCTAAGAGTTGGTTTCTGGGTTTTCTCATAATATTTTATGAGAAACTCATCTATTGCCATATTTTCAATACAGGAAAATTTCTCATAAGGTATCAAACGCCATTCTTTCATCTTTACATATCGCATGTGAGTTTTATCTCCCTTGCTGCTTTTGTTTCATCTGGCCTGGAAATAACTGTGTTAAACGGTGAATTCTTGATTTTCTCGGGTTCTTTCTCTGCTAAATTAGCTATATCTATCATAACATCAACAAAATTATCTATTGTCTGCTTTGATTCTGTTTCTGTTGGTTCTATCATTATTGCTTCTTCCACAACAAGTGGAAAATAAATAGTAGGCGGATGTATATTATTATCTATTAAATATTTTGCAATATCAACCGCATGGACCCCATTTTTAATCTGATTCTTTGCTGTGAATACAACTTCATGCATACATGTTCTGTCAAAAGGTAAATGATAATAATTTTTAAGTTTTTTCATGATATAGTTTGCATTTAAAACTGCTTTTTCAGTGATATCAATCAAACCTTCTTTGCCAAGCATTATTATATAAGCATATGCCTTTAATAAAACCGCAAAATTTCCATAAAATGATGCAACCTGACCTATTGTGTTTTTTACAGAGAAATCAAGATAATATATACCTTTATTATTTCTTTCAACAAGTGGAACAGGTAAAAAATCACAAAGCCTATCTGAAACTCCAACTACTCCAGAACCTGGTCCACCGCCACCATGTGGTGTTCCAAATGTTTTATGTAGATTGATATGAACAATATCAAAACCTACATCACCAGGCCTTAATTTGCCAAGTATAGCATTTAAATTTGCCCCATCATAATAAGCAATCGCATCATATTTATGAACAATTTCTATTATTTCTTTTATATTATTTTCAAAAACACCAAGAGTGCTCGGGACTGTCATCATAATACCTGCAACTTCTTCTGTCATCTTTTCTTTGAAAATATCTATGTCCATCTCGCCCCTGCTATTTACTGGAATAGAAATAACTGAATATCCTGCCATAGCAGCAGATGCTGGATTTGTTCCATGTGCTGACTCAGGCACAATCACATATTTACGTTTATTCCCCCTGGCTTTATGATATGCTGCCATTAAAAGAATACCAGTTAATTCTCCATGAGCTCCAGCATATGGCTGTGTTGTCATTTTTTTCATTCCTGTTATTTCACATAGTAGATAAGAAAGGTTATAAATAACCTCAAGCGCGCCTTGGCATAAATGATAATCTACATATGGAGTTATTGGATGAAGATTAGAAAAGCCTGGTAAAATACTTACTTTTTCATTTATTTTTGGGTTGTATTTCATGGTGCAGGAACCAAGCGGATAAAAATGAGTATCAACGGAAAAATTCAAACGCGATAGATTGGTAAAATGTCTAATCACATCCAGTTCTGACACCTGCGGCAATTCTGCATCTTTTAGTCTTTTAAATTTTTTATCTAGCAATTTTTCTGCATCCTTAATAGGCGTTTCAATATTAAAGCCCTTTCTTCCTGTAACTGACTTATCAAAAATTGTATTCATAAAAACTCCATAAAATATTATTTTTAATTTAAATAATTTTCTTAACTCCTTCTACAAATTCAAAAATTTCATTTTCTGTTCTTTTCTCTGTAACTGATATAATAAGGATATCATCCATATTTTTATAAAATAATGATGCAGGAATCCCTGCCAATATATTTTTTTCAAGCATTTTATTTATAACTTTTGCAACCCCTGATTTTATTCTTATAGAAAACTCATTGAATGTAAAACCTGGGATAATTTCC
>JAOAIN010000229.1 GCA_026414685.1 Candidatus Goldiibacteriota bacterium | reverse complement strand
ATTTATCAGCAAGAGCATTTTTATATTTACGTCTAAAAAATTTCTATCATAATGATGCTTATGTTCCAGCAAATAATTTTAGTGGCTGGCGCGTGTGGCTTGAACTAAAAAGTTTCTTTTAAATCGGAGGTTATAAATGTTTAAAAAATATTTAATTTTTATTGTAATACTACTGATTCCTTTTTATGTTTTTTCTGCAACTGATGTTTTTGACTTAGAAAGTGAAGTTTATATGAGTTTAAAAAGTCTATATGATGAGGGTATTATTAAATTACCTTTAACCAAAGATAAATTGACCAGAAAAGAGATCGTTTTATATATCAAAGACGCAGTAGATAATATTTTATCAATGGAAGATATGGCGCCAGAAATGGCAGGTAAAATAGAAATTGTTTTTAATCTTTTAAAATCATTTCAGACAGATATGATGGAAGTAGGATATAAATTATCAGAAATCCAGGATAAAATGATAAAGCTCAAAATAGCACAAGAAAGGTTAAATATTCGTGGAATTAAAGAAACACAAATTAAACTTTTAGACACCATTGGAATGCGTATAAATGGAGAAGGTTATGCATATATGACAGATTTACTATTACACTCTGGAAAATATAGCGGTAATAAAGAAAAAAGATACAGACCAATAACACAATATATAGACATGATATTTTCTGCATATTCAGGAAAAGAAATAAAAGCAGAAGCAGTTTTTCGTCTTGAAAATCTTTTTGGCGGACTCTGGGGTTCTCAAGACATTTACGGACTTAAAAAATTAACAATTACAGGCGATTTCCCAATATCATTTGTTGTAGGACATTACAGTACAAAACTTACACCATATACACTTTGGGCAAACGAAGATGAACAAATATATGAAGCAAAAATTTATAAAGATAAAAGAGATATGATAAAAAAAGAATTGTATTTATCTGAAAATAAATGGCCTTTGACCGGGGGCAGTTTAAGTTATACAGGTGTAATTCCTGGTAATATAAATTTGGAGATAAAATCAATCATTGCCAGATTGCAAGAAGCAGAAAAATCTAATTTTTTAATATCACCAGATTTTGCAACAACTACAACAACACCAATTAAATATTATTATGATCAGTATATGTGGGCTTTCCGTGTTTCATCTGATTTATCTTTTAAAGATATTTTAAATATAGGCGCAAATTTTGTTGAAATACGAGATATAACTGATACAGGTATAGACCGGACAAAACTATCACTTAATAACTATGTTACATCTGTTGATGCTTTAATAAACCTATTTAATTATGCAAAAATAAAATCTGAATTTGCTTTTTCAAATTATGCAGTTTTCAATCCGCTTGCTCCTTCCTGGTGGCAAAATAGATATATAGACGATACTGCTTTCAATATAGGACTTGAAACAGAACAATTTAACACAAAACTTGAAGCGCAATTTTTTGTAAATGGTAATTCTTTCACAGCATATTCAGCCCAGGCAAGAATATATGATGGTAGCAATAATTACTTATATCTTACTCAGAATAATACATGGAATGTATCACTTGCTGTCCCATATTACATTATTGCTGGTAAAATTTATCCATTTACCAGATATAACAGAGTAATTTTTACAAATTATGAAAGACCTGGTTATAATCTTATGCCCTATGTTTTATATGAAAATAATGCAATGCCATATGGTGATGCATCTCCTAACAGGCAGGGGATAAAAGTAAAAATACAAAGTGATTATTTTAAAGATTTAATAAAACCATGTGTTAAATTTTTATATGCTCAGGAAATTGTTTCATATCTTCCTGGCTCGCAGAAATTCATTCCTCGGGATTTTTATGTGCTGGAAACCGGTTTAGTATCAAAAATTTTTAATTTTACAGTAACTGCTGGTTATAAATATGAATTAACAGATAATACAGTTAATAAAGGCCATGTTAATTTTACTTCAAATATTATTAATGCAGGAATTGAATATATGCTTTTTGATAGATTTTTACTTAGTGCAGGTATAAAGGATATTATATTTAGTGGAATTGAATATCCTTATACATGGAACGGCACCACTTGGGGATATCTTGGCAAAACAAAGTTTGATAATAATATTTTAAGCTATGGCTTTGGGATTGATTTTGAAATAACAAAACAGGCAAATGCAGGAATTTCTTGGACCAATACGTCCATAAAAGATAATTTAAATAGTTTAAATGATTACTCAGCACAGGAAATTGATGCTAAGATTGGAATGAAGTTCTAAAAACATTGGCAGATGGCAGGTGACAAGTGGCAAATGCCGAATGCTGGTTGCCGTATGCCGGATAAATATCTTTAAATTTTAAGATCTTCACATTTAAATATTTAATAAAAAAGATTTGAAGATGTGGAAATTTGAAGATCTAAAAATTATAAGTGGAGGTTTTTATGAAAAAATTTATGACTGCATCATTTATTCTTATACTTGCAATAATTTTTACTATTTTTTATGCATGCAGAGATAGATCAATAGGGACTCCTGCACCAGAACCAACAAATACACCCACGCCAACTAGAACACCTACTCCGACACACACTGCGACTCCATTACAGATTACAGGTCTCATTGATGATTTTGCTGATTGTAATGGGTCAAATGTTTATGGTGGTGCTTGGTTTGCATATGGTGATAGTAACAATACTTTCACCAACCCACCACCAACAGTAACTCCTGGTTATAATGGTTCTGATTGTGCATTAAAATTTGAAGGGGTAGCTGCTGCTTCATGTGGATATGGGGTCTGGATGTCCAATTCATTATTAAGTGGTGCAACAGTAGATTTAAGTGGAAATACAGTTATAAGTTTTTATGCAAAAGGTAGCGGAACATACAGAATTGTTTTAATATCGCCTATAACACAATATAATGATTATCAATATGTCTTTTCAGCTCCATCAAGCTGGAGTCAGATAGTTATACCTTTTACATCTTTTACACAGCCACAGAATTTTAATCTTGCTCCTATACAACAAGCATTAAGCGGTGTAACTAATATTTCGTTTGCAAATGGTAGTTGTGGTATGACTATTAATTTACTTATTGATGAAGTGAGAGTGTATTGAAAATATTCAAATCTCCAGATCTTTACATTTAAAGATTTTATAAATAAATTTGAAGATGTGAAGTTTTGAAAATCTAAAGATTATTATTGGAGGTTTTTATGAAAAAATTTATTGCCATATTTATGATATTATTACTTTTTCCTGTTTTTTCCTGTGTGAAACAAAAAAATAACAAACCTATCCGCGTTTTTCACTGGGGCGATATCATAGAGATGAAAAATGTAGATAAAATTATAGCTGATATTAAGAAAACAAAAGGTATCAATGTTGTCCAGGAACGCGCACCAGCTGGTAATGCATATATGGAAAAGTTTTTAACACAGGCAGCAGCAGGGCTTGCACCTGATATTGTTTTTGTAGAAGTAGGAAATGTAAAGCCAATGGTTGACAGGGGACTTTTGGTTGATTTAACACCTTATATTGCAAATGATCCTGATAAGGATTTTGATATCAAAGATTATTATCCAGAAGTTGTTGACAGATTCACAATTGATGGAAAACTCTATGTGATTCCTAGGGATATTGCTCCTATATGTGTTATTTATTATAATAAAAAATTATTTGATGAAGCAGGTCTTAATTACCCAACGGATGATTGGACTTATCAGGATTTTTTAGCAATCGCACAAAAACTTACAAAATATGATAAAGCAGGGAAACCAATTCAATTTGGTTTTTTAGATGAGTGGATTATCTGGGATTCGTGGGTTTATACATTTGGTGGTTCTATTATGGACGATGTTAAAAAACCAACAAAATGCGTTCTAGATTCTCCTGAAGCAATTGCTGGTGTGCAATTCAGAGCAGATTTAACAAATAAATACAAAGTTGCACCATCACAGGCACAGCTTGTGATGGGTCAGGGATGGTATGGCAATGCATCTGTTTTTGCAAGTGGTAAGGTAGCAATGTTTTATACTGGTTATTGGAAGGCAGGCTATTTCAGATCAATAAAGGATTTTGAATGGGATATTGTGATGTTTCCAAAAGGACCTAAAGGTTTTAGAAAATATAGTTCAGGCGGTTCGGGTTATGCAATTACAACGCAGTGCAAAGATAAAGAAACCGCATGGCAGGTATTAAAAAGATTTGCTGGTGAAAAAGGACAAATTGATTTATCATCCCAGGGTGGGTTGCAGCCCGCAATTATAAAACTTGCAGAATCAAAACAGTTTCTTGATGATTATCCACCTAAAAATAAAAGGATAATGCTAACTGCTCCTAAAAATATAGTATTCACACCGCTTATGAAGGAATGGGAAGAGATAAATATGAGATATATAACACCAGAACTTGATAAGGTGTGGAGTGGCCAGGTGAGTGCAGAAGTTGCTCTCAAAAAGATAGCAAAGGATGTAAATAGGGATTTTTTCAGCAAGAAAAAAGAGAAAAAATAGTAAAATTTTCCATATTTCATATAATGAGATATATCAGGAAGAAAAAATATTTTTTTAAAAATATTTGCGTAGATGGCGGAGGATTTATATCAGGAATCATATTTCATCCTTTACAAAAAGATCTTGTTTATTTACGAACAGATATGGGTGGAGCTTATAAAAGAATTGCTCTTAATAAAAAATGGACATGTATAACAGACATGTTTGGAAAAGATGAAAGTTTTTATAATGGTGTTTTAAGTATTGCGCTCGTTGAAAAAAACAGTTCGCAGATATATATGATGTGTGGAAAATATACGGATAAAAAAAGTCCATTTGGTAGGCTTTATTTTTCCAATGATTATGGTGAGACATGGCAATGGAGCCCATTGCCTTTTAAAGTTGGTTCAAATGAAAAAGGACGTGGAATGGGCGAACGACTTGCTGTCAATCCTCATGACTCACGTATCTTATTTGCAGGATCTTTTCATGATGGATTGTGGAAATCAATTAATTCTGGAAAAACATGGGAAAGGATTAAAAACTTCCCATCAAAAGATATTAATTTTTTGTTATTTGACAGAAGCCAAGAAAATTTATTGTTTGTGGCAGCAGCAGATGGCAGTATTTATGTTTCAAAAGATTGCGGATTGCAATGGAAGAAAATTAGAAATACACAATCTGGCATGGCTTATAGAGCGGATATTTCAGGAGATAATATTGTTTATTTTACTTTTAATGACTCCAAAGGTCCCTGGGGCATTGAACATGGTGAAGTGTGGAGATATAATGTGAAAATTGATGGGTGGGAAAAACTAAATGTGCCAGAAGGAGATGGTGGATTTGCTGGAATTGCAGTTTCTCCTGTAAATCCTGATTGTCTGTTGGTGAGTACTATTTGTAGAGATGATAGGGATGAAATTTTTCTATCATGTGACCGTGGAAAAACATTTAAACCGCTTCTTAAAAATTCCATATTCAAAAGTTTTGCTCCATATACAAAAACAATAAAACCCCACTGGATATCCGATATAAAGATAAATCCACATAATCCAAAAAATGTGATATGGACAACAGGATATGGTATTTGGGAGACCTATGATGTTTTTGCTGAAAAAGTTACATGGTATTTCAATGATATGGGCATAGAAGAAACTGTTGCTATGCAGATAATAAGTCCGCCAGAAGGTAAAATAAGACTTGTTTCAGCAATGGGAGACATAGATGGTTTTTTGCATGAGCGTTTTGACAGATCACCTTCAAAAAGGCATACACCCATAAAAAAAACAACACTTGCATTGGATTATGCTGGTTTAAAACCTGAGTTTCTTGTAAAGGCATATAATTCAGGTAGACCTTATGGTGCTTATTCCAAAAATGGTGGCAGAACTTGGATTGATTTTAAAACAAGTCCATCTGGTATATTAGCAGGTGGAGTAAAATCAATTGCAGTATCTTCAGATGCAAATGCAATTGTTTGGTCGCCTGAAAATACTAATGTGTGCTTTTCTCTTGATAATGGTAATTTATGGAATAAAAGTAAAGGTAATGTTCCAACAGGTTATTGGGTTATTTCAGAAAAGGTTTTACCTGGCATATTTTATATTTACGAAGGGAAGAAAGGTAAACTTTGGAAAAGCATTGACTTTGGCAGAAGTTTTTATGTTGTTAATTCAAAATTGCCAGGAAACAAGGTAAAACCAGGAAATGATGGCATGATTGATTATGAAATAAAATGCGTATATAATATAGCAAATGACATTTGGCTCGCAGCAGGATATGATGGACTTTTTTATTCTAATGACGGTGGAATCAGTTTTAATAAAATAAGATCTGTAAAAGAAGCATACAGAATTGGGTTTGGTAGACCTGAAAAAAAAGAAAGCTACCCGATGATTTTTATATGGGGTAGGATAAGCAATGAAGAGGGTTTTTTCATGTCTGGTAATCTTGCAAAGACATGGGTTAGAATAAATGACGAAAAAAATAAATTTGGTTGGATACATTGTATAACAGGAGATCCAAAAGTGTTAGGTAGGTGCTACCTGGCAACAGAAGGAAGAGGAATATTATATGGAGAAATGGAATGAATGTAAGTGGTGGGTGGTAGGTGGCAAATGCCGGATGGAAAGAAAAAATTGGCTGGATTTATCATATCTTCCAAATTTGCTAAATTTAAGTAATTTGTATTAAAAAAATAGGTTGAATGTTGAAATTGGATAGTTGAAAGTTTTTTCAGCAGTAGTGAACAGCAGTCGCGAACATGTTTAACGAACATTCATAGCGAACATTTATATGATATTTAAAATTGAAATATATGGAGGTTTTTATGAAGAAAAAGATGTTGTGTGCAATAGTTATAATGTTTTTTATTTTTTCATGTTCTGGAACGTCAAAAATAATAAAACAAAATCAGAAACCCACAAAAGAATCAAAATATATCTGGAAGTCAGTTATTGCAGGCGGTGGTGGTTTTATTGATGGAATAATATTCCATCCAAAAGAGAAAAACTTTGTTTACCTTAGGACAGACATGGGCGGTGCTTACAGATGGAATGCAAAAGAAAAAAAATGGATGCCTATTACAGATATGTTTGGTAGAAACGATGCTGATAATCTGGGTATACTCAGTTTAGCACTTGATATTAATGATACAAATAAAGTTTATATGATGACTGGAAAATACACGCAGGAATGGGCTGGTATGGGGGTTTTATTAATATCAAATGACAGAGGTGAAAATTGGGATGCAGTAAAACTTCCTTTTAAAGTCGGTGGCAATGAAGATGGCCGCGGCTGTGGTGAACGGTTAGCGGTTGATCCTAACAAACCAAATATACTCTTTATGGGTTCAACTAAAAATGGTTTATGGAAATCAACTGATTATGGAAGGACATGGAGTTATGTTAAAAGTTTTAAACCACAGGATATTAATTTTGTATTTTTTGATAAGAAAAGCAGTGAAAAAGGTAGCCCTACAAAAAGGATTTTTGTAGCTGCTGCAGAACTTTCAAAAAGTCTATATGTTTCAGAAGATGCTGGAAATACTTGGACACTTCTGCCCAATCATCCAAAAGATTTAATGGCAATGCGGGCAGATATGTCTGGTGATGATCTTTTTGTCACTTTCTCAGATCATAAAGGACCAAATGGAGCAACAGCAGGTGCAGTATATAAATATAATATTACTACAAAAATATGGACTGATTTAAAAGCGCCGGAAGGTTCTGGTGGATTTTCAGGAATTTCAATTTCATTACAAAATCCAAATGTGATAGCCATCTCTACAATATGTCGTTGGGGAGAAGGTGACGATGTGTTTTTATCAACAGACGGTGGTAAAACATGGCGTCCAACATTAAAAAATGCAAAGTGGGATTATTCATATGCACCATATGTTTCAAAGGAATTCAAACCCCACTGGATAGCTGATGTAAAAATAGACCCATTTGATTCCAATCATGCCAAATTTGTAACTGGATATGGCCTATGGGCTACAAAGAATTTTTTATCAAAACCACCAACATGGTTTTTTAATAACGAAAATCTTGAACAGACAGTTCCATTGCAGATAATAAGTCCGCCATCTGGAAAGGCCCATCTTGTATCTGCATGTGGTGATGTTGATGGATTTAGATATGAAGATGATTTTTCAAAATCACCACCTGATAGACACAGCCCACCGAGATGGACTACGTTATCTGTTGCATGTGCATGGCATAATCCTGATAAAATGGTAAAGACATTTAATAAACCACCATATGGTGCATATTCTGTTGATAATGGTATAACATGGAAGGATTTTGCAAAAAAACCTTTAGGTGCAAAACACGGCGGTGGAACACGTTCTATTGCAATTTCTGCCGATGGAAAAAGTATTGTGTGGTTTCCTGAAAAAGCAGATGGTGTTTATTATTCACTTGATGATGGTAATACATGGGAAAAAAGTAAAGGTGGTGTGGCAGCTGCAAGACCAATAGCTGATACAGTTAATCCAAAAAAGTTTTATGTTTATGATTCAACAACTGGTTATATGTGGGTATCAGATGATTATGGAAAATCATTTAGTAAAAAATCAGGAAAATTTGATTATGTGATAAAATGGACTGTTGATGATTGTATGGCAGCTGCAGTGCCAGGATATGAAAATCATGTATGGGTTACAGCAGATACAAAAGGTTTATTTTATACAACAGATGCTGGTGATACAGTTATCAAAGTAGAAAATGTAGAAGAAGCATACAGGATTGGTTTTGGTATGGCATCACCAGGTAATGATTATCCTGCGATATTCTTTCATGGAAAAATAAATGGAGTTTTAGGTTTTTTCAGATCAGATGATGCAGGTGCTACATGGGTCAGAATAAATGATGATAGAAATCAGTTTGGCTGGATACACTGCATAATTGGGGACCCACGTGTCTATGGTAGATGTTATTTAGCAGTAGAAGGAAGGGGCATTATATATGGAGAGATGGAGTAAAGAAAGATGCTGATTACCGGTTGCCATTACTGATTAAAAATATTCTAAAATAGTTCAAACTTAGTTCTAACATAGTTATAGAACTATTTTTATAATATTGAAAATTTAAATACATGGAGGTTTTTATGAAAAAGTTACTTTTTGCTCTTTTAGTTATTGGTTCTTTTGTCTTTTTGAGTGGTTGTTGCACTTGTGAAGTTGCAGAGGAAGGAAGCGGTAGCAAAGTTTCATCATCGTCTGCAAGTGGAGAGGTTGTATTATGGGGTTTTGAAACAAACACAACTGAGGGATGGAACGGTAAAGGTAAATGGGCAAATGCGTGTAAAGTAAATTCAGATCCTAAATTTGTAAAGGAAGGTAAATATTCATTGAAAATTGAAGCAAAAGGTACAAAGGGTTGGAATCAGGATATTGCGGTAAATGATGGACCTTTTCATGAAAATTTTTCTCAATTAAAATCAATCACTATGGATGTTTTTGTGCCAGAAGCATCAATGAAAGGACTTGAATATGGCCAAATTTTCTTGGTTATTTCTGGTTCCGCAAATAGCTGGTATCAATTGCCGCAGGGACTAAAACCTGGTTGGAATAAACTTGTTTACAAACTTGATGCAGATAATATTGCTGGTGACATATGGCATGTTTATTTTGTTTTCAATTCAGGTGGTGACTTTAAAGGTCCTGTTTATATAGATAATGTAGTTGGAAATTTTTAATTATATTAAAAAGACAAATTAGCTATATATTGTATAAAAATCTTCAAATTTTTATATCTTCCGATCTTAAGATTTGAAGTTTTAGAAATTTAAAAAAAGAAAAAAATTATCAATTAAATATTTTTCAGTTTTTAATTGTTTTATATTTTTTACTGCAAATATTAGTTTGCTATTAATAAATTTGAGTAAGGAGTGTTTTTATTTATTTTTTAGAAATATTTACTAACTAATTGTAAGCGTTTTTTTAGTATTTTTTAAAACAAGAGGAGCTTTATGAACGAACTGCGTTGGAATCCGCTACTTTCAACCTGGATTATGGTGGCAACAGCGAGACAAAACAGACCACATATGCAGGAAGATAAATGTCCTTTTTGTCCCTCATCAGGTAATGTTAGAGATTATGATGTTTTGAAGTATGACAATGATTTTCCTGCATTAATTGAAACGCCACCTAAAATTAAGAGAATAAATAGTAATTTATACAAAAATGAAAAATCTTTTGGAAAATGTGAAGTGATTCTTTACTCACCTGACCATAAAGTAAATCTATATGAATTATCACTTAATCACATAAGAAAGATAATTGACCTATGGATCAATCGTTTTAAAAAACTTTCAGAAAACAAAAAAGTAAAATATGTTTTTATTTTTGAAAACAAAGGTGAAGAAGTCGGAGTCACCATGCTTCATCCACATGGTCAGATATATGCTTATCCTTTTATCCCTTTAAAACTAAAAACTGAATATGAGTCAGCAATGGAATTTTATAGAAGAACAAAAAAATGCATAATCTGTGCTATGAATGAAGAAGAAATTAAATCAGGTAAAAGGATTGTATATGAAAACAAAAATTTTATTGCATATATTCCTTATTTTACAGATTATCCTTATGGCGTTTTTGTCGTGAGTAAAAAACATAAACCATTTATATCAGAACTTGATGATTATGAAAAAAATGATTTAGCTGACATTTTAAAGGTAATAGAAGGGGCATTTGATTATATATTTAACAGAGATTTTCCTTTTATGATGTGTATGCACCAATGTCCTGTTAATACTTCTACATATAAAAATTTAAAAAATATTTTTCATCTTCATATTGAATTTTATACGCCTTTACGTGCAAAAGATAAAATAAAATATTATGCATCTTCGGAGTCAGGGGCTTGGGCTGCTGCTAATGTATCACTGGTGGAAGACACTGCGTATGATATGAGAGTTGCAAAATTAAAATTTCTTGCGAAAGATAACAATGAAAAATTTAAAAAAGAATTTATCAATGAGTTTATTCAAATGCATGGCGTTACTAATGAAGATATAAAAATTTTCAAAGCACCTGCAAGAATTAATATAATTGGAGAGCATATAGATTACAATGGCGGCTATGTGTTGCCTGTTGCCATAAACTTAGGATGTTATGTTGGGCTTCGTAAAAGAAAAGATAATAAAATTGTGATTAAAAGTTTGAATATAAGTGAAACTGCAATATGTAAATTAAATAAAATGAATAAATTCAATAGAAAAATTACTTGGGTTAATTATCCTGCTGGTGTTTTAAATGAATTTTATAAAAAGGGATATAAATTAAAAGATGGACTTGATGCTCTTTTTCTAAGTGATATTCCCATTGGCTCAGGACTCTCATCATCTGCTGCATTTACTGTTTCATTTGCATATGCCTTATCATGTTTTTGTGGATTTAATCTTGATAAAAAAGAAATTGCTATTATGTGTAGACGTGCTGAAAATGATTTTGTAGGTGTTTCATGCGGTATTATGGATCAATTTGCAACAGCACTTTCTAAAAAGGGACATGCAATTTTTCTAAATTGTAGTAACCTTGATTATTCATATATTCCTTTTCAGTCAAAAGAATATTCTATAGTTATAATTGACTCAAATAAAAAAAGAAAACTTACAGAATCAAAATATAATGAGAGAACAAAAGAATGTGATAAAGCACTTAAATTTTTGAATAAAAAAATAAAAGCAGAAAATCTATGTGGAATTACTCCTGATATTTTTGAAAAAAATAAAAAAATGATAAAAGATGAAATAATACTAAAAAGGGCAAGACATGTGATTTATGAACAGGAAAGGGTAAAAAGTGCTGCTACTGCACTTAAAAATAATAATTTTATTAAACTTGGTAAACTTCTTATACAATCACATATTTCTTTAAGAGATGATTATGAGGTAACAGGTTTTGAGCTAGATACTTTATTTGATGTTGCTATTAACCAGCAAGGATGCATAGGCAGCAGGATGACAGGAGCTGGTTTTGGTGGATGCACGATAAATATAGTAAAAAAGGATTACGTTTATGATTTTAAAAAAAATGTTCTTGAACAATACAGAAAAAAAACAGGACTTTACCCTGATTTTTATGTAGTTGAAGCAGGAGATGGAGTCATGGAAATTTAAAATTATCCATTTTATTTTTATCCTGCTAAAACAATAATCCAATATTATCATATAAATTGGAAAATCGTGATTCTAAATTTATAAACTATTGAAAAACTATTTTTGAACTATTTTTAGATTTTTTTAAACCATTTTAATAAAATTAAAATAATAACTGGAGGATTTGATATGAAAAAGTTACAAAATGGAATTGAATTAAAAACAGGAAAAAAAGTTTTACAGGTTTCATTGTATTCTCCTGATATTATCCGTATTTCTTATGGAGAAAAAACCAAAATAAAAAATAAAAAAAGTTTAAGTGTTATCTTGCCGCCAGAAAAGATAGAATTTTTGATTTTTGAGAATAAGGATATAATACTCATAAAAACTAAAAAACTAAATATTGTTATAAATAAGAAAACATGTGTTGTGCGTTTTTATGATGAAAATAAAAAGATTTTATTAAAGGAAGAATCAAAATCTATAGAGTTGAATTCAGTGTACGGTGGTTTTATATATTCTGAAAAAGATGCACTATATGGATTAGGACAATATGAAGAGGATCTTTTTAATTATAAAAATTGTGAAGTTTTAATGATTCAAGCTAATAGGGTGATTGTAAATCCTTTTTTGGTCTCATCTGGTGGTTGGGGTATTCTGTGGGATAATTATTCAAAAACAATTTATAAATCAAAAGAATCTGATTTTTCTTTTTACTCAGAAGATGGTGGTATTATTGATTATTATTTTATTTACGGTGAAAATATAGATGGTGTTATAAGCAGATATAGAAAATTGACAGGTATAGCTCCAATGTTTCCCAAATGGGTTTTTGGATTCTGGCAATCTAAGGAAAGATATCTTGATCAGAATGAGTTGATTTACATTTTAAAAGAATACAGAAGAAGAAAAGTTCCAATAGATGCAATTGTGCAAGATTGGAGATATTGGGGTGAAAATGAATATTTTTCAGGTATGATATGGAACAAATATAGATTTCCAGAACCAAAGAAAATGATGCAAAATATCCATAAATTAAATGGACATTTGATGGCATCTATATGGCCAAGTTTTGGACCTAAAACAAAGATTTATAAAGAAATGGAAAAAAATGGATTTTTATTTCCTTATCCACATTGGACAGGCGGTAGAGTCTATGATGCATTTAGTGAGAAGGCAAGAAATATTTATTGGAAATATGTTAAAAAAGGGTTATATGATATAGGTATTGATGCTTTTTGGATGGATGGAACAGAAGCTGAATTTTTATCTGCAGAAGATAGATTTGTCAGTGAAGAATATTTAAAAGCCAATAGAAAAAATTCAATGGGCACAATGAGTGAATATTTAAATGCATTTTCATTGATGACCACAAAAGGTGTTTTTGAAAATTATAGAAAAATTGAAAAGAAAAAAAGACTATTCATTTTAACTCGTTCTTCTTTTGCAGGACAGCAAAGGCATGCTGCTGCATCATGGTCTGGAGATACTTTTGCTGGTTGGGAAGTTTTTAAAGCACAGATATCCGCTGCTATAAATTTTTCAGTATCTGGTATACCATACTGGACAAGTGATATAGGCGCATTTTATCCATTTTTTAAATACAAAAATCCATTACAAGATAAAAATTATAAAGAACTTTATTTAAGATGGTTTCAATTTGTTACTTTTACTCCCATACTTCGTGTCCATGGGACTGCCTGTCCACGTGAAATATGGCGGTTTGGTGATGAAAGTTCAATTGAATACAAGACGCAAGTAAAATATATAAATTTAAGATATAAATTACTTCCATATATTTATTCTACTTCAGCAAAAATAACAAGAGAAGGTTTTTCATTTATAAGACCGCTTGCATCTGAATTTCCTGATGATGAAAAATCAAAAAACTGTGGAACCCAATACTTCTTTGGAAAATCAATAATGGTTTGTCCTGTTTATAGATCACTATTTTCACAACCAGAAAATAAAGGAACATATATTTATTACAAAAATCTTTTCACTCCTGATGGAAAAGAACATGGATTGATTTTTGAAATTTATAAAGGAACTGATTTTAAACAATTAATAAGAAGAAGAAAAATAGATACATCATCAATGGGCTGGTCTGGAAATATTCCACCTGAAATTGACTGTGAATATTCACAACGTTGGATTGGAAAAATATTATCTGAAGAAGCAGGAATTTATGAGTTTTCAGCAATAGTTGATGGGAGTTTACGTATATGGTTTGATGGCAAACTTGTAATTGATGCATGGAACAATAGAGACGAACGAAGATTTAATTTTAAAGTTAAACTTCAAAAAAACAAAAAATACGATATAAAATTAGAACATCAACAATTTAAAATTAAACAAGCAGTGATGCAACTTAATTGGTATACTCCTGCAATGAGAGAATCAGATGATAAAAAGGATATAAATATTTATCTTCCCAGTGGTAAAAAATGGTATGATTTTTGGACTGGAAAAGTATTAACAGGTGGAAGAATTTTAACACTGAAACCATCTATTGACACAATTCCACTATTTATTCCAGCAGGTTCTATAATACCAATAGGCCCGCAAATACAATGGGTATCAGAAAAACCAGCAGACCCAATTGAGATAAGAGTTTATACAGGACAGGACGCTGAATTTGAATTGTATGAAGATGAAAATGACAATTATAATCATGAAAAAGGTGCTTATTCTATAATTCCTTTTAAATGGGATGATAAGAATAAAATACTGACAATTGGAAAAAGAAATGGAAAATTTCCAGGGATGCTATTAAAAAGAAAATTCAATATTGTTTTTGTCCGACCTGGTAAAGGCATAGGTGATAAATGGACTGAAAGCCCCGATAGGGTTGTAATTTATAAAGGGCAAGAAGTGAAAATATACAAGCAATAAAAAGAAAATATAGGGGTAAAGATGTGAAGATTTGAAGATGTGAAGATGATAAGATACGAAGATCCATATACTGGAGTCTATTATGGAACTTAAAAGTATAATATTTTTTACATTAATATTCATATATTGTTTACAGCAGCGTTCATTTGGGCTTAATATAGAAATAAAACAGAATCCACGTCAAATACTTTTATTTAATGATGATTGGAAATTCCAACGCAGCATAGATGATATTTCTATGTCAAAAGCTGATTTTAATGATTTAAGTTGGAAAAAGATAAGACTTCCACATGATTGGGCAATTGAAGGATGGTTGCCTTCTGAAAAGATAAAACGCAATATTCCTTTCATTTCAGTCGTTTCAGATGAATGGAAGTTTAATAAAGGGGACAATATAAAATGGAAAGAAGTTGACTTTGATGATAGCAACTGGCAGAAAGTTAAATTACCTGCTCACTGGGAAAAGCATTCTGATTACACTCAAGACAATGTTTATGGTTGGTATAGGAGAGAAATTATAATACCAAAGGAATATAAAGGAAAAGATATCTTAATAAACATAGGATTTATTGATGATGTGGATGAAACATATTTTAATGGAGAATTAATTGGTAAAACAGGGTCTTTTCCACCTGATTATAAATCAGCATGGAACATTCCGCGTGAATATGTAGTTAAATCAAAATTAATAAAATATGGTGAAAAAAATATAATTGCAGTCAGGGTGTTTGATGGATATGGACCTGGTGGTATATACATGGAAAAAGCAGATAATTTATTTGAAGGTCCATTTAATCGCGGTGCAGATGGTGGTAGTGCTAATGGGTTTTTACCTGGTGGTATTGGTTGGTATAGAAAAACATTTACGTTACCTAAAGATTGGCAAAATAAAATAGTTTTTATAGAATTTGATGGTATTTATATGGATAGCGATGTCTGGATAAATGGTCATCATCTTGGCAATAGACCTTATGGATATTCTTCTTTTTGTTATGATTTAACTCCTTATTTGAAATTTGGAAAGGAAAAAAACATAATAGCAGTAAGGGTTAATGTGAAACAACAATGTACACGTTGGTATTCTGGTGCTGGTATTTATAGAAATGTATGGCTTATCAAAACCGAGAAAGTTTTTATACCACAATGGGGAACATATATAACATCTCCTGAAATCAATAAAAATGAAGCAGTAGTTAAAATAGAGACAAAAATAAAAAACCTTTCAAGTAAAGATACGAAAATAAAACTTGAAACAATAATTTTTGACAAATTCGGAACTGAGTGTAGCAAAACAGTATCAGATGAAAATGTTTCTGCATCATCTGAGATTATTTCAATTTGTTATTTGAAAGTAAAGAATCCATTTTTGTGGTCTATAGAAGAACCAAATCTTTATACTGCTATAAGTAATATTTATGAAGATGATATTTTAGTGGATTCCTATATTACAAGATTTGGTATAAGAGAGATAAAATTTACAGATAACGATGGTTTTTATTTAAATGGAAAAAAAGTTCAAATAAAAGGTGTTTGTCTACATCATGATAATGGGTATTTAGGAGCAGCATTTCATAAAAGAGCAGTAGAACGTCAGCTTGAAATAATGAAAGATATGGGAGCAAATGCTATAAGGACTAGCCATAATCCACCTGCTCCAGAACTTCTTGAGCTGTGTGATGAAATGGGATTTCTTGTTATGGATGAAGCATTTGATGAATGGAGAGAAAATAAAGTTATATATGGATATAGAAGATTTTTTGATAAATGGGCAGAGCAGGATCTTATAAGCATGATAATTCGTGATAGAAATCATCCAAGTATCGTTATATGGTCTATAGGTAATGAAATAGCAGAACAGTGGCAGGGTAGTGCAGAAGATGCAAGAAAAAGAACAAAATTTTTAGCCGATATTTGTCATAAATACGATCCAACAAGACCTGTAACTGCTGCTTTTAATGTTGTTGAGAATGCTATTGAAAAAGGCATGGCAGATGGAGTTGATATTTTTGGAATAAATTATAATCCATCTGCATATCAGAAATTAAAAGGTTTAAGAAAGTTAATAGCAACTGAAACAGCATCTGATGTAAGTAGTCGGGGTGTGTATAATTTGGTGTTAAAAGATGGAAAGGTAATAATAGAGCCATTACTAAATAATCAGGTAACTTCATATGATATATTTGCTCCTGAATGGGCTTATCCAGCCTGGAAGTCTCTTAAAGCAATAAAAGAAGCACCATGGGTCTATGGAGAATTTGTATGGACTGGATTTGATTATATAGGAGAGCCAACGCCTTTTTGGTGGCCATCAGTTATTTCTTATTTTGGTATTGTTGATTTATGCGGTTTTCCAAAAGACAGATATTATTTATATAAAAGTCAATGGACAAATGAGCCTGTTGTTCACATACTTCCACACTGGAACTGGGAGCAATTTATAGGTTATGAAATCCCTGTTTATGTTTATACAAATTGTGAAACTGTGGAATTATTTTTAAATGGTAAGTCACTTGGTGAGAAAAAAATTTCTGATTCGCAAAATTTATTTCTTGAATGGAGTGTTATTTATGAACCAGGAACATTACTGGCAATTGCAAAAAATAACGGAATAGAAGTATTGAGAAAAGAAAATAAAACATCGGGAACTCCTGCAAAAATAGAATTAATACCTGATAGAAAGGAAATAAAAGCAGATGGTTATGATCTTTGTTATGTTACTATAAAAATACTTGATAAGGATGGAAATTTTTGTCCTACGGCAAATAACAGGATAACAATTGATGTAAGAGGAGCTGGTTTTTTAGCCGCAACAGGTAATGGCAATCCAATAAACCATGCTTTTTTTAATGCCAATGAAATTGATGCATTTAATGGTATGTGTCTTGCAATTATAAAATCATATGAAAAAAGAGGAAAAATTATTATAAAGGCAAAAGCAAAAGGATTATTAGAAGCAAAGATAGAATTAATAAGTAAATAAACAATTTAATTTATTATAATTTAATTATCAAAAGTTAAATCATATAGTGCTCGGAGAAGTGATTGAGTTAATAAAGATACTCCAATCATAATTTAAAATTACATTTTTTCTTGCATTTTTTTTAATATCATTAAATAAGTCGGGTTGTAATTCAATTGTTTTCAATAATTGAATAGTCTTAGTTACCCAATCATTTAAATTATTGGCTTTAGCTATTAATCCGGTTTTAAAATGTGCAATTATTTCTTTAGGACCACCAATATCTGATACTATTGCTGGGACAGAACAAGCTTGTGCTTCAAGTACTGACATACCAAATGTATCAGTATTGCTTGGAAATAATAAAACATCTGCAGCAGAATAAATAAGTGGCATTATTTCATATTTTTGTCTTCCGGTAAAAATTACTCTTGAATTATTATGAAAAGTAGATTTAAATTCGTCAAGATAAGGCCCATCACCAGCAATTATAAGATTAACATTAGGAATTTGATTTGAAACTTGTAAAAATATTTCTCTTAAAAAGTCTAAATTTTTATCTTTTGATATTCTTCCGGAATATAATAATACAGGGCCTGTTTTTAAATTGAAATTTTTCTGCATATATATTTTTCCTTCTTCGCATCTTACGAAATGCCGTGTATCAATGCCTCTTTTAAAAATTAACATCTTATTAAATTGGTAACCGCGTTTTTTTAAAATGTCAATATATTCGTTTGTTGGGACATAAATTTCATCCATGTATGAATAAAACCAGCGAAGCCCACTTTCTGCAAGTTCTGCAATAGATTCATCATTAATTAAATTTTTTATTTGTTCAGTAAAATCTGTGTGAAATATTCCGCAACATTTCAAATTTAAAATTTTAGCAAAAAGAAGACCTGTAATACCAATAGGACCAGGGGTAGATATAAATATTTCATCAGGTTTTAAATCATAAATGATTTTAATTGATTTTAATATTGATGGTATATTCAAAATATAATTTTCATAATTAGGTAATTTTAATGAAAAGATATGTGGTAAAATAATTGTATTTGGTGGATTATTTTCATAATTATCTTTATTCTTTTCACAACATGTAATCATAAATATTTCTTTTTGCATTTTATATGATGCCTCAGCCAAAGTTCTTAATGTGTTTGAAACTCCATTCAAATCAGTAATTGTGTCTGTGAACCATAAAATACGTTTATGTTTACCATTTGAATTAGGAATAAAACTCTTTTTAATTTCATTTATAAGATTTTTATCTTTATTAAAATGTTTTAGAGCAGTAAAAAAAGGTAAAGATAAAAATAATGCTGGCACAGATGAAGATACAGATTTTATTATATTCATAATATTTCCAAATTTAATATCGTTATCCAGAGATTTAAATAACATTCTTGTTAATTCGTCAGTAATATTAGAAATTTTTTCATATACAATATCAAATTTATAATCAAGATTATTTTTGTCAATACGGTGAATTTCTTCTATTAATTCTATAATCATGGTATAAATATTACTTTTTTTATTTTGAATATTTTTTTTAATATTATTTAATTTAAGTTTGTCAGTGAAATTAAGATTTTCTTTATTAAAGATATATTCAGTTATTTGCCCCAATAGATTTTTTGAATTGTTAGAACTTTTACGTTGTGAAAAATCATATGCTATTTTATAAATTGAAAATACAAAAGAATGGTAGGTGTTATTTCTACCTACCGCTTTTGTTTTTTTGTTGCGTATTTTATCTATAAAATCTTCTGGTGATTTTGCATTTTCTGCTTCTGTCCATGTTTTGCCTATGAAAATTCCCGAGTGATCGTCGGAGCCCCCAGTAAAACCTTTTATCCATGGATCTTTTGATATTGGTTCTATTTTATGTTTATTATATAATTCAACTATTTTTTCTCTAGTCAAATTTTTCAAAGATAATTCTAATATACTGCTACTATTATAATCACGGGAACCATTTATTATTTCAAAAACATTAAATAAAAGTATTAATTTTTCAAAATGATTTATTGTTAATTTATTATTTATTGAAAATATGGCATGCGCAACTGAGTGGGCAATATTATTTTTTACTATATATTCTCTTAATCTATATATATTATCTCTTAATATATTTATTTCTTTAAATTCGCTTTCTGTAATTCCATACAACAATAAATGAATTTTACATCCATCTTCAGGAAAATATGTAGTTATCTCAGTTCCAGTGATTATTTTTTCAGGATGAATTTTTTTTAATTCAACAGCAGCAGTGATAGAGTTATGATCAGTTATTGTAACAAAATCCATGCCAGCGTTTATTGCTTTTTTAAATGCAATTTCTGGTTCTGTATATGATTCATATGTACCAAGTTTTTGCAAAAACCATTCGGAAGGTCTATCTGAATATTTTGTATGTAAATGTAAATCAACCTTTTTCATTTTTTACTCCTTTCTGTTTAATATTACAAAATTTTCATATAAATTATGTTAGTTTTAAATTAATAAATAATTAATTTATATAAATAAAAAATTTAATTATATTTTTTGGGGGGAATTTTGGGGTGTATGTTATATTGATTGTTAATAATATCCATTTAAATTTTTATTGACATTATAAAATTATATTGTTATATATTAAAATAACTAAAAGATAAAAATTGAAATTATTTAAAATGGAGGGTTTTTTATGAGCAATTATTTTTTTCATTATAGTAAAATTTTTTTACTTTTTTTTATTTTATTTTATGCCAATATTTTTTCTGTTCCTTTTAATGGTCAGATTATAAAATTAAAACAACCAGATGGAACAATAGTTTCTGTTAAGGTTTGGGGTGATGAATTTTACAGAGATATGGAGAGCTTGGATGGTTATACCCTTATACGAGAGCAAGACACAGGATGGATAACTTATGCTGAATTATCTCCTGATGGAAATGAGTATCAAACAACTGGGGTAAAATATGATTCTAATAAAACATTTGAAGAAGTTTTAAAACAAACAGCATCAACTCCAGCATATTCAAAATTAATGAAACTCAAGAAAAAAATCAGAATAAATAAAGAAGCTAAAATAAAGAAAATTGAAAAGATGAGAAAAGAAATTCAAAAACTTTTAAAACAAAAAGAAACAGACAATATTAAGTCTTTATATTTGGCGCCTTTTACCACAACAGGCATTGAGAATTTTGCTCCAAGACCTGGGGTTTATGTAGAAAGAAAAGGTGTATATAAAGGACTAACAATATTAATTGAATTTCCTGATGAGCGTGCTACTATACCGCGTTCTGAAATTGAAAATTATTTGAATCAAATAGGATATACTGGTTTTGGAAACAAAGGTTCAATAAGAGATTATTTCAGAGATATCTCTTCAAATAAACTTGATTATATTAATATTGTAACAGATTATTAT
>JAOAIN010000175.1 GCA_026414685.1 Candidatus Goldiibacteriota bacterium | reverse complement strand
TTCATCCTGATTTGAATAATATATCTCTGTCTGGATACCATCATCTTTTATTCTGAGTGGTTTTAAAAGATCAAGATAATAATACACATTATACTTCGGAACAATGTCTGGGACAACAGGAATATTATAAAAAAATTTTCTCAATTTGTAAATAAATCCAACTCTATATTTTGCACCTGTTATTAAAGATATGATTATTGTCCTTAAATTGCCCCATAAATCAAAAACAATATCGTATTTCTGTTTTTTTAGATAAAAAAACATTTCAATATTATTTTTAAAAATTTTCACCGAATTATTAATATTTTCCATTTCATTTTCACGCATTTTTTCAACGGCTGGTAATTCTTTCTTCTTTGATTTCCTATTAAAAACCAAAATTCTGCTTATATACGGATTGCCATATAAAACTGGTGCAACAAATGGTTCAAGTAAATAGTCAATCTGTGCATCAGGGATAGATTTTTTTAAAGCCCTTATAAAAGGTGTGGTTAAAATAACATCGCCAATAGCCCTGGGTCTTATTATTAAAACTTTTTTTATTAAATTTAAATCAATTTTCATTTTTTAACATAACCTGTTTTTTATGCATGCTTCTCCCATGCCCGTTAAAAACCAGAACATAAGAGCAACCTGAGATGACATAAAATTATATTCAAAAAAACCATTGATAAAAAAACTCACACTAATAACAAAAGAAATTATCAAGACATTTCTGATAAAACCTGCTTTACTCATAATTGTTCTATATAAAGTTATCCATAAACTCAAAAAAATCCAAAGAAAAGCAATAAGTCCTGGTATACCATCAATAACTGCAATTTGTAAAAGATTATTGTGCAGATGCCCCTGATTTTCCTCCACTGCATTTTTATGTTTATATTTGGGATAGATTTTAATTAAACTATCAGTTCCTATACCTAATGGATAATCTTTTATAATATTTATTCCACTACTCCACATATAAAGGCGCTCAGATGCTGATGTTTTCTCGCCTGGTTTAAAAGATGATATAAATCTCTTAGCAATAGCAGTGTCTTTAAGTAAAAATCCAACCAAGATAAACAACATAACAACGCCAAGTAAATATTTTCTATCAAAAATAAACGAAAGTAAAAATATCCCGATAATTGCACCAAGCCATGAACCACGAGTAAAAGTAAAAACAAGAGCAGAAGCTATAATAACTGAAGTTATTAAATAAATAATTAATAATTTATAATTTTTTATTTTCTCCTTTATTGTATAAAATAGCATTGCAGCAGAAGTAATTAATCCCATCATAAAAAAACCACCAGCATGCATATGGTTGCCAGAAAAAGAAACAGCTCTGAAATTAATATTGCCATCTATGTATCTATACTTTATAGTTGTTATTATTGCATAAATACCAACAAACGCAACACCAGCAATATAACCATTTATAACTTTTCTTATATCATCCTCGCTTTTTAAATAATTTGCCACAAGAAAAAATATTAAAAAAATATATATTTTTTTCAAATGAATAATATTTGATTTTTTATCTATGCCAAAAAAGGCGCATAAAATATGAATTATCAAAAAAATCAACAAAGGAAGAGATATAGAAGAATTAAATTGTTCTTTTATATTTTTTTTATTTTTTATAATATCTATAATCCACAATGCAATTCCAAGAATAAAAAATATTTCAGCCAGTGTTATTGAAACCGCAGAACAAACGCCATATAAAATAATGCAATATAAAATAAGATCTTGTAAACTTTTTTTCATATTCACTCCATTTTTAATTTTTTTGATTATACTATATAAAAATTTTAATTTCCAGAAATTAAATTTTAATAAAATATTTGAATAAAATTTTATATAAAAAATTTGATGTTTTTTTAAAATGAAGCGTAAATATTTTTCGCAAAGAAATATTTAAAAAGTGGTTGATTGCATTTTTTTAGAAATTCATTGAGATAAATATGTGAAGCAAAAGTAGGTTAATCAATCAGTGAGACACGGATGTAATACAAGTCAAACGGTTTTTGCGAAGCCAAGTTTAGTATTTATACAAGAACCTTTTTGATACAAGCAAACAATTTATTACAAAAAAAATGCTTCAACCACTTTCAACAACTCCTTCATCTTAACTTTTTACTCATCGGAAGAAATATAAAATTTTAATAAACTTTTTTCGTGTTTTTTTTATAGTTATTTATTATCCCATTTTCATTATAGAAAAAATATAGATAAAATACAATAATATTGCAGGCAATAATGATAAGTTACAAATTATTTTTTATATATTCTTCTGATAGATTACAATTTTTTGCACCTTCTAATATTGTATTTCTATATTCCTCTGAAGGTTGTCCTGGTTTTTGTGGTTCACGTAAATAAACTAAAGCCTGTATTGTTTCGCCCTCTTCTGTCTGTATATACACATCTTTTTTATAATAATTAATTGGATATCCTTCCTTTTTATCAAGTGCTTTTTCATTTTGCTCGCTTATTAAAAAAATACCACCTTCCACTTGTTTTTTTTCGTTTTTAACAATATTTGCCACTGCACCATTTCTTTTGGAACTATATCCATCATATACAAAACCATACCCTTTCAAAATCCCCTTGCATATAAATTTTGCTTCAGGACATCTTTCTTGCATCTGTTTATGATTCATATTTGAACCATAGGCAAAATAATATTTTTTCATATTATTCATTTATAACATATTTTCTGCAATTTCTGACTCGGTTTTTGGTCTATCAAACTTTTTAATAAAAAGATATTGAATAATCATACCAGAAATAAAAATTACAAAAAAAATAACAATATAAAAAAATAAATTATTAAAAAAAGAATGAATAAGTTTTCTATATTTTATTATATTAATATTATTAAAATCATCTATCAATATGTTATTTAAGCCATAAACAAATATAATGGCACCAATTAAAGAAGTGACAATCACCAAAAAATATTTATTTAAAAGCGTATCTCCCAAAACAAGCCCTAAAATTCCAAGAATTATTATTGAAGAAATAATAAATGAAAAATTTGCATTAAAAAATAATAAAACAGCAAGTCCTATTACAATAAAAATAAAAGCCATTATCAATGCAGTAGCAAATTTAATAAGTTCATAAGTATCTATTTTCATAACAACAAAAATTCCAGCAAATAATCCTGCGCAGATTAACAAAATACTGGCAATATGGTTTTTAATAAGCACTGCTATTAAAATAAATAGACCTAAAACAATTAAAAAACTTATTATCTTTATTGTCATTTTGAATGCAAAATATCCAAAATAGGATATAATCAACCCGACAACAATGAGTAATAAACTTACTAATTTTAATTCAAGCATATATTCTCCATTTTTTATATTCTATATTAAAACTTTTTATTGTCAATATATCTACATCCACAAAATAATACTTTCAAATATTGCACCAACTTTTTATAAAATATTTAATTGCTTAAAAATTTTTGAATGTATTTTTTGAGAAACTTATTAAGGAAAACACAGGAAGGAAAGGCATACTAATAAAAAAGTAAGCCACGAATATGATGCAAAATAAACGGTTTTTGCAAAGTCAAATTAAGTTCTTATACAGAACTTTTTAGATGTAAATCATCAATTTATTACGAAAAAAATACTTCAACCACTTTCAATCCCAATCATCAAAACATCCTGATTTAAAAAATTATAAAAATAATTATTTTTGTTTTTTTATGCTTTTTATTTGGTGCAGAGCGAGATTTTTATTCCCGCTCTGCACATCCCCTCTATATCCTAGCTTTGCAGAGTTGAACCATTGTTTTTTAAATTTTATTTATACATTTAAATATATAAATAAAAAAATTCCATTGTTATTTTTATTAATTGCTTCTGCTCGCCACCGCATCCCTCTTTACAATTGTATAACATTATATATTTTTTTATCTTTATGTCAAGAATTATTTTAAAAATTATTATAACAAAAATTAAGACAGATAATTATATTCATATTAAAATTTTCCAAAACAAATTTTTTGCATTAGATATTACCATACCATAAAATAATTGATAAATATAAAATAAAAAAGGGATGGATTTATATATTTGAATATTGTATTTTTAAACAGTCTTACCCATAATTTTACAATTAAGATTTCTCAAAGCATTTTTATAAATTATTTCATATGTTCCTTAATCTCATTTATCGCATTGACAAATTCATTAAAAATATCATCAAATATCATAATTCTATGCACTTCATATTCACTTTGATTTTTTCTTATTACCTGCTCTCCTATCACTAAATATTTTGAACCATTCTCTGCCTTTTTTACATGAAAATAATATTTTCTTTTTGATGATCCTATTCTTTTTAAAAATAAAATTATCATTATTCATAATAATCAACCTCGTATTTATAATTTTTATTTTATTTCTTAAAATTTATAAACATCCTTATCCATGAGCATCATATGTGTTTTTTCTATTTCATCTAAAAGGTCATATTTTGCTATTTTAGTTCCTGATAGATATAATAAATATTTAGCTCTCGTTGCTCCTACATAAAACATAGCTCTGCTACCTGCATCTGTTTTTATTTTTATATCCTCATCAAATTCTATATCAGGTGTTAAATCATGCAACCCTACAAAAAATACAACTGCAGCATCATATCCTTTTGCACTATGAACAGTAGAAATTGTCAGCGTATCTTTATTAAAGATATATGTATTTTTCTCCTCATCTGCATAAGTTCGTTTTATATGACTAACTCCTTTAATTTTTTTATTAAAATTTTCTACAAGTTTATCGCAATATTTTCTATAACAAGTCATAACCAAAATATCTTCTGGTCGGACATGTTCTATTTCAACTAATTTTTTTACATTTTCAACAACCCAGGATATTTCTTCATCTTCGCTTTTGAATGTTTCTAATATTGGTCTTGGGCCTAATCTGCTTGCAAAATTTACCTTAAACCAGTTTCCTTTATCTTCTACTAAACCTAATTTTTTTAAATAATTTAAATCCGCAAATTCATTAGTATTTACTCTGACATTTCTTGGAGCACACGAACCAAGTAAAACATTATATGCAAGATTAATTATTTGCCTCGTATTTCTGAAACAATCCTTCATAACCCATGACCGACCAGTAATATTTATTCCAAGATTTGTCCAATTGGGTCTTTTTCTACCATAAATATTTTGTGCATCATCATAAAAAATTATTAAATTTAGTTCACCGGTATTAGTTGGTTTCATTAAATCTTTTAATAATATATATTCATTTTCTGATAGATCCTGTCCCTCATCAACAAAAATAACATCAAATTTTGTCACTTTATCCATATTAATACTATTATTTTTATATTTTTCCCATTCTTCTGATAAAAATTTGCTCCTATCATTTGGATCATCCACACTCCATATCTTTTTACTTATTAATCCCTCGTCAACAAGTGTTTGTTTTAAAAAACCATCAAAATTTCTAATACAGATAAAATCATCCCATTTTAATTCTTCTCCTGTCTGATTTTGATATGACTTTTCAATTTTTTCTTTTAAAAGTGGGACAAGAGTTTTATTAAAACAAATTATAGCAATTTTGATATTTGGGTTTATACTGCCATCAAAATCAAATTCTGATTGTTTACCTAATCTTTTAAGATGTTTAATATATTTAGCGACAATATTAGCAAGCACTATTGTTTTGCCACTTCCTGCAACACCCCTTATTAATCTTGGTTTTCCATCAACTGTTAAATCTGATAATTCTTGTTGTTCTTTAGTTAAATATTTATCAAGCATTTCCATTTCATCAATCTTGCTACCTAAACATATCTTTTCAATTTTTCTTTCTTCCCTTTTTCTATACAAAACCGCACTATCACCAAAAAGCATTTTCACTTTTTCAATACAATCTTTATCAATAGGATTTTCAATTCTTTTTATATGACCGAGTATTAATCTACGGTCCATAATTTTATTTTTTAACATCAATATATTTTCAAAATCATCTAGAAAAAGTATTTCATTAAAAGCGGCGCTTCTTTCTCCAAATTTTTTCTTGAATTCTTTTTCCTTGATACGAGGTAGCGCTATAATATATGAAAACCATGGTTTTTTACAATCACGAAATCTTCTATCATATTCATTTTGTATATCAAACATCACTGTCCTTGCTTGGTCCCAGGGATTTATATCACAATATTTATCACCTTTTCTTATAAAAAATTTTGTTCCTGCCACTATTCTATCAATCATATTAATATTATGACCTTTTACTTCTATTACTATTACACCTGTATCAGGATCACAAAGTATTATATCAGCTGGCTGGTTTGTATTATGTGGTAGGTTGGCTTCTATATATATAAAACCTTCTTTGTTATCTCCAAATGCTTTAATAATTCCTAAAACTACTTCTGCATGAGCATCATTTGATATCTCATCAAAACCAACTATTTCTTTTTTTAAATTCTGTTTTGCCAAAAGTAACTTTTCTCGCATTATAGAAGATAATGCCACCAACACCTCCAGATATTAATTTTATTTTTATCACATTTTAAGATAATTATATCACATTTTGTTATATTAAAAACAAATGCAGGAAATTTTGGTTTTGTTATACAAAACAATAAAATTTAACAACAAATGGTTATTGTAAAAACGATATCGCTAAATTTTGGGACAGACCCTAATATTAGCGATATCAGATTTTGCTTGTGGAAAAAATTAGAAAATTAGATTATGAAAGATATGGTAGATTTGCAAATTTGAAAGTATTATTAACAGCACAAGTTTTAAAAAATAAATTTTAAACTATTTTTTTATTATTATCCAGCCCAAGTTATAAAAATTTTAAATCCATTATATTGAAATTTCATTAGATTATTATCACCTACACCAAATTCTTCCGAAAAATATCTAACCCCTACACCAAAGGATGGAGAAAACATAAAAGACCCACCTATCTCTATTGTCTGTTTAAATGCATCTAATAAATCTTCTTCATTAAAATACTCATCCCAGTTTGCTGCACCAAGTGAAGAGAAAGATCGCAAGAACATAGCATTTAAAGTCAAATTTTCACCTAATTTAATATCAATGGTTGGTTTAAAACAATATATATGCCTTCCTGTAAACATTTCCCATTCATCACCTATACCGCAATAAATTTGCATATTTTCATTTTTAAAAAACAAAAAACTAAAACCAAAATAAATCAAACCATTAAAATAAAAAAATGGATATGCATTATTAGGTTGTTCATTTGCACCCCAAAGAAATATTGCATCTCCATAAACTTCTGTCCCTGGAGAAATAAAACCAAACCATTTAGTTTTTCCATGACTGAATATCCTACCCATTTCCCAATCAAAGCCATTAATAGAATAATTATTATAATAAATATTACTACCTATTTTATATTCATAACCCGAACCTAGTTTATTGGTATAATTTCCACTAAAAAATTTAAAAGATGCAAAAGGAAATGGTTTAGAACCAAAACTAAAATCACCAAAGTCAGAGCCTTCACCATAAAAATCCAATACTATAGAAGTTAAAAAAGGCAGAGCCATCCCACCAACCCATATAGCAGCTCTGTTCAAAGATATATTTTTATCAGCATTTATACAAGGGCTATAAATAAAATTAATTAGCAAGGAAACAATTAAAACAAAAATTATTCTTTTCATATTGTTTCACCTCAATTTAATTAATTTTCTTTATTTTATTAAAAAATTTTTTTTTGTCAATTTTTTTTATAATATTTGAAAAATTATTAATGACTATATACTCTTACTATTTTTATAATAACTTTTATGGTTACACACTCCATTTTATTTATATGATGAAAATTTTATACCATTTTTACCTTTTCTTTTAATACTATACATGAGTTTATCTGCTTTTCTTATTACATCATCACTATTTTGTAGTGGTTTTATAATAGTTAATACTCCAAAACTATATGTTACCATAACTGATTTTGTATTTACTTGCAGTTTATTTTTTATTCTTTTTATTAATTCTTTTGCTTGATTTTCATTGCAGTTAGAAAAGATAGCAACAAATTCATCTCCACCCAATCTTGCAATTAAATCAATATTTCTAATTTCAGAAGAGATTATATTCGCAGTTGCTTTTAATACTCTGTCTCCTTCATCATGACCATATTTGTCATTTATTTTTTAAAATCCATCTATATCAATATATGCAATAGTAAAAGGTGTATTATATCTTTTTAATCTATTTATTTCCATTTTTAAGAAATTAAAAAATTTCCTTCTATTTGCAACACCTGTTAAAGCATCTGTTAAAGCACTTTTTCCCTCATTTATATACATTTCTTTTACTACATTAATTAAAACTACAATAATTATAAAAAATAAAGTTTTAACAAATACATTCCATGAAAAGATATTCCCCAAAATATTACTTTTATATTGTCATATTCCCAGGCAAGAAAAACAATGATAGAAATAATTATATCTATTTTTCTACCTGAAAACCACACACAAACAGCCAGTATAAGTATGTAAAAAGGAGATAAATCAAAATTTTTACCTGTTTTTTGATCAAGTATCATTATAATGAAAACAAATATTAAGGCGATAAAAAAACAATTATATCTTTATTATATATTTTCATATTTACCTCACTTTTTATAAATTATATTAATTTTAAAAAATATCCATAATAATTTTATATAAAATTATTATATTGCTATTATCATGAAAATATATAAAATATGCAAAAGATTATCATATATGAAATTCACAACACCAATAGAATGAAAAATATAAAATGAACTCTACAAATATAAACAGAAAAAAACTCGTATTTCCACGATTTATAATGCTCTTCCTTATATATGCGGCTTTCATTGCACTAGGTATGCCTGATGGTATTTTCGGTGTTGCATGGCCTTCCATGAGAAAAGGTTTCGGCATCCCAATAGATGCTATGGGTATTGCACTGATAACCGCTACATCTGGTTATCTTTTATCCAGCTTTTTTTCAGGAAGGATTATAGTAAAAATATCAATAAGCGGACTTTTGACTCTTTCATGCGCATTAACTGGTGCAGCGCTCATTGTTGACTCTTGGGCTCCATCATGGGTATGGTATGTGGCTGCATCTCTTGTACTTGGAATCGGTGCGGGCGGTATTGATGCAGGACTCAATACCTATGTGGCTACCAATTTAAGCGACAGACAAATGCACTGGATGCATGCTTGCTATGGCATAGGCGTCACCACAGGTCCTTTTATAATGACTGCAGCATTGCAAATTTTTAATAACTGGCGTCCGGGGTATTTTGCAGTCGGCATCTTGCAGCTTATACTTGCTGCTGCTTTTGCTGTTTCAATCCTTGGCTGGAAAAAATTTGATGTATCAAATAAATCCGGTTCAGAAAAAAAATTAACCGATTATGACACTCCTATTCTCACCACAGTTACTCATATCCCATCTCTGCTCGGCATGCTTTTGTTTTTTCTTTATTCAGGTGCAGAGATAGGTCTTGGGTTCTGGGCTTATTCCATACTCACAGAAGCCCGCGGAGTTAATCCTGCAGTTGCAGGTATTCTATCTGGTGGTTTTTATGGCATATTTACTATTGGCAGGATACTTTCAGGCATATACTCAAAACATATTGACGCAAAATCAATTATATTTATAAGTCTTATCATAGCAATTGCAGGTTCAACGATGCTTTGGCTTAACATAAACCCTGTTATAAGTTTTTCTGGAATGATAATTACAGGTTTTGCAATAGCACCGGTATTCCCTGCCCTTGTATCAAACACCAAAACCAGAGTTGCAAATATTCACGCTACTAACACAATAGGTATGCAAATGTCTGCAGCAAGCATTGGTGCTGCCTGTATTCCAGCACTTTTGGGATTACTGGCAAGAAATTTTTCAGTTGACGCAATTACATTTGCAATATTTTTGCTTTTTATAATTATCCTGCTGGTATTTTTATTTGCTGTAAATATGGCAAAAACAATAAAAACAAACTGAAA
>JAOAIN010000173.1 GCA_026414685.1 Candidatus Goldiibacteriota bacterium | reverse complement strand
AATTTATAATCTTTTACTATTTTTCTATCCCATATATATTCGGTTTCATTTGGAGATATAATGTTAACAAGACCTATTAATTCAAATTCTTTCTTATCAATTTTATCTTTGAACCATTGCATAATCCGACTTGAAGATATTGAACGGCTTCCCCAGGATGTAATAATATTTACATAAATTAGATATTCAGGATTTGATTGCTCAATTTCTTGTATTGCATCTGTCTGCATTCTATTTGATAGTTCATTTGGGGTCATAAGTTGATTAAAATAAACATATCCGGTTGCAGATTTTCGCTTTGAATAAAATAAAATCTGTGGTTCGGATCCTAAAATTGCAATTTTACTATCTTTTCCTGTATTATTTTTTATGAAATTAGCTATTGTCATTGATTCAGAAAAAGGATTGATATAAAAAAGTCTTCTACTTACCTGCTGAGGAGATAGTTTAAAAAGAATATCGAATTGAAAAAATATTAATAATACAATTAAAAATAAATAAACAAGATTGCTTACTCTGTTTGAAATTTGTATTGACCTGTGCTTATCAGAAAAATCTTCTGATAGTAAAACAGATATAGGCAAAGAAAAAACTATAAAGTAATGCGGATAAAAATAAAATCCTGAAATACTGAAAGCAAATGCAGTTAAAACTAAAAAAATATATAAAATTTTTTTATGTAAATCCTTAATAAAAAAAATAAATATTAAAAAATATATACAGAAAAGAATAAATACAGAAATAAAAAATATAGATGTAAGAGTTAAAAAAAGATAAATATAATTTTTTATTTCCTTGATATGTACTGTATTACCATATTTTAATGCATAAGTAACAGTCATGAACCAGAACCGATCAAAAACCCCATACAACTTCATAATAATAAGCACTATCCCAAAAACAAGTGATATTCCAGAAATATAAAATAATGCATTAAAAAAAATTTCATTTATTTTTTTTCTATTTATTATATTTATGATTGTAAAATATATCAATAAAAACAAAACAAAATATATTGAAGTTTGTTTTACCAGAAAAGATGACCCAGCGAAAATTCCAGAAATAAAATACATAAACATCTTTCCATGTTTTAACGCATCTAAAATAAATATCAGTGAAAGCATAAAAAAAGTAAGTACAAAATGTGTAGAATATCCACTCAAAGATAAAGTTCCACTATCCAATGATAACAGTCCATAAAAAGCAGATGCTAAAAATCCCTTGTCATTATCCGCAGATATTTTTTTAACAACTTTAAAAACCAAAAACATATTAATCAATACAGTAATTAAAATACCAATTCTTATTCCTTCAATTGTTTGACCAAATATTGCCATTATTAAAACATATATATAATAAATTAAAGGCATTTTTGTATCATAAAAATATTTAAAAGGTGGTTCGCCATTCAAAATAAGCCATCCTTCATACGCCCAGCCGCCCTCATCCCTGTCAAGTGGCATAGATAAGAGACGCAAACGAACAAAAATGACAAGAAATAATGATATAAAAAGAAAAATTTTTACTAATGTAATTTTTTCTCTAAATAAATTAAATATATTTTTCATTTTTGTAAAATATAAATTAAATTTTGTTTATATTATAAAATAGTTGTATTAAATGTAAAGAAAAAAGTTTTAAAGTTATAGTTCCTTTTAAATTTTGATTAAATATAACTTTTTATTTTATAAATATTCTATTTTGCAAATATAAGAATATATAATTTCAAGTTTAAAAAAAATTCTTGATTTCAAATTAAATCATTGTTAAAATTATACCGCTTTTACAGATTAAAAATAATAGAGCTGGCGTAGCTCAGTGGTGGAGCTTCTGATTTGTAATCAGGTGGTCGGTGGTTCGAATCCACTCGCCAGCTCCAAAAAATATAATGCAGATTTAGGATGAGGAAAAAGGTCTTTGATATGATAAATTTGTAAAATGAAGTATTTTATATTTATAATACCAAGCTTATTTAATGCGGGAGTAGCTCAGTGGTAGAGCGCTAGCCTTCCAAGCTGGATGTCGCGGGTTCAAGCCCCGTCTCCCGCTCCATAGATTTACTGAAAGTAAAATTTATGGAACAACAGAGTATTTGAAATTTATAAATTTGATTAACAAAGTTAACCTATAAATAAAAAATTGCTTGAATTTTTTTTTATAAGATTTAATATATTTCGCATTAATGTTCTTAAAAAACAATATAAAAATACAGTATGAGAATTGAGTATAAGGAAATAGGGCTTTAAAGATGTAAAATATTTTTTTTAAATTTCTTTACAACTTATAATCCTTATACTTATTGAAGCGGGGGTGTAGCTCAGTTGGTTAGAGCGTCTGCCTGTCACGCAGAAGGCCGCGAGTTCAAGTCTCGTCACTCCCGCCATATTTTTTTATTATGTGTTATAAAATTATTAATAGATTAAAAATTGTAAATCACAAATCATAATTTCCCGTATTGTTTCATCACTTCATAGGCTGCTACTGCTACTGCATTTGAAACATTTAATGAATTTATTTTCCCTTTCTGTCTTATCTTTACCAAAAAATCACAATTTTTCATAACTAAATTTCTCATGCCGCTTCCTTCACTACCGAACACAAGAGCACTTTTTTTATCAAATTTGGCCTCATCAAGAAAAATATTTCCATTTACATCAAATCCATAAATCCAGAAATTTTGTTTTTTTAATTCTCGTAAAGCATTGTTAATATTTGCAACTTTAATTATATCTATATACTCCAAAGCACCACTTGATGCTTTATAAACTGTATCTGTAATATCACTAGTATTAGCAGGCGAAAAAATAATACCATTAATACCAAATATTTCACAACTTCTTATAATTGCTCCAAAATTATGTGGGTCCTGAATAGAATCAAGAACGCATACAGATATTTTTTCATCATTTTTATATTTTTTAAAAAACTCATCAAGCTTCCAGCTTTTGTAACCTTCTACGTTCAATGCAATACCCTGATGTTTATCAGTTCCAAGTTTTTGATATAATATTTTTTTATCTATATAATTTACTTTTATATTTTTCTCCTGTGCATATCTTACAATGTCTTCAAGTCCTTTTAAACCTTTCACGATAAAAATTTCATAAATTTTTCTCCGACCACTCTTTATTATCTCTCTTGCCACATTTTTCCCATATAAAAGCATAATCCACCTAAAATTTATTTGTTTTTGCCATCTTTTTGCACTTTACCGATATAAGGTAAAGTAAAAGTAATTTATGATTTCATAATCTTACATAGTATACAATCATCTAAGTCATTACTTCACCCCACCCGCCCCCCATCTCTCCCATTAAGGAAGATTAAAATTACTTCATTTCCTTTATAATAAAAGTTCTTTCTTTTGTAAACTCAAGTATATATCCATCATCTAAAAGTCTCTTCCTCAACACGTCTGACTCATTATATTTTTTTTCTTTTCTTAAATTATTAATTATATCTACCTTTTCTTTTACTTCTTTTTTTATATCAGGAATTATTGGTTTTATCTTTAAAACAGAACACATTTCGTATAATAAATTTTGCCAGAATTTACATCTTTCTATATTATTTTTATTAACATCTGTTTTAATAGCGCTTAACACTGAAAAAATAATGCCGATTGCTTTAGGAGTATTAAAATCATCATTTAAAGCATCTATAAATTGTTGTTTAAAATCATAAATCTGTTTATCTGTTTTTAAATCCTTTTCTTTTTCTTCTTTTCCATCAAGTAATTGATATAATCTCTGAAAAGTATAATAAATTTCTCTGTAACCTGCTTTTGAACTTTCTAAATTTTCTTTTGAAAAATCCATTGGTGCTCTGTAATGAGTTGATAATATAAAAAATCTTAAAATTTCAGCCGGATATTCTTCTACAATATCCCTTGCTAGTATAATATTGCCAATTGATTTTGACATTTTTTCGCCCTTTATATTCATGAAACCATTATGCATCCAGTATTTTACAAATTGTTTTTGCTTTGCCGCTTCATATTGCGCTATCTCGTTTTCATGATGTGGGAATATAAGGTCTATACCACCTGCATGAATGTCAAATGTATCCCCTAAATACTTAGAAGACATTGCAGAACATTCAATGTGCCAACCAGGTCTACCTGCCCCCCAGGGACTCACCCATGATGGCTCATCAGGTTTTGAAAATTTCCACAATGCAAAATCAAGTGGATTTTTCTTTTTTTCATCCACTTCCACTCTGATACCACTTTGCAACTCATCAATATTTTTATGTGAAAGTTTTCCATATTCTTTAAATTTTGTAACGTCAAAATAAATTCCATTTTCTGTTTTATATGCAATATCTTTATTATAAAGTTCTTCAATTATATGAATCATTTCTGATATCTCTTCTGTTGCTTTGGGGATTATATCAGCAGGTTCTATATTTAATTTTTTTATATCTTCAAAAAATGCTTCTGTATATTTTTTTGATATATTATCCCATGTTGTATTTTCTTCTTTTGCTTTATTTATTATTTTATCATCTATATCTGTAACATTCTGCACATAAGTTACTTTATATCCCGAATATTTTAAAAAATTTCTAAATGTATCAAAAATAATAAAAGCACGGGCATTACCTATATGAAAATAATTATAAACAGTAGGGCCACATACATACATTCTTACCTCATTATTTTTGATTGGAACAAATAATTCTACCTTTCTTGTTAAAGTATTATAAATTTTTATGTTTTTATTGATTTCCATTTTCTATCTCGCCTTTTCCAGTAATGCAATTGCATGAGCACTGACACCTTCTTTTGCACCGATAAATCCCAATCCTTCTTCTGTCGTTGCTTTTAATCCAATTTGTTCAAGTTTAATATCAAGAATATTTGCAATTGTCTGTTTTATTTTGTCAATGAAGGGTGATAATCTCGGATATTCAGCAACCACAATCATATCAATATTACAGATTTTAAATCCTTTTTGCTCTATTTCTTCCTTTACTTTTTTCAATAGTTCGGTACTTCTTATGCCACGGTATTTCTCATCCGTATTCGGAAAATAATGCCCTATATCATTTAAACCAGCAGCACCAAGCATTGCATCCATCAATGCATGCAATAAAACATCTGCATCTGAATGACCTTCAAGTCCAAATTCAGAATTTTCAAATTCAAAACCACCAAGATACAATCTTCTGCCACGAACCAATCTGTGAACATCATAACCAATTCCTACCCTCATATTTCCTCCCTATTTAAAAAAAGTTTAATAATTTCAATATCATTTTTTGTTGTGATTTTAATATTTCGTTCATCTTCCTCAATGTATTTTACTTTTAAACCAGCTTTCTCAAAAACATAGGATTCATCTGTTGGTTTTATCTTGTTTATATAATCCTCATTATACAACTTTTTTAAAATCTCATATTTAAATCCCTGGGGAGTGGCTGCCAGTTTCACATTTTGTCTATCCAGCGTCTTTATAACATAACCGTTTCTAACCATTTTTAAAGTTGCATGTATATTGACAAGTGGAATAACTGCTTGCTGTTTATCTAATAACTTTACTATATTTTCTATTAACCCCTTTGATACAAAAGGACGCACTCCATCATGTATCAAAATATTTTCCGGTTTTATCTTATTTAAATATTCTATTGCATTGTAAACCGAATGAAATCTCTCTTTTCCACCAGATATTATATCAAGCACCTTTTTAAATCCATACTTTTTTACAATATTTTTTTTAACAAACTCTATAAATTTTTTTTCAACAACAAAGAGAATACCATCTATACAACTTGTCCTTTCAAAAATCAAACCAGAGTATGCTATTATTTCTTTATTTTTTATTTTATGATACTGTTTAGGCAGGCGATGCCCAAATCGCCTGCCTGAACCAGCACCCATAATTATACCTATATTAACCATCTATAATTTTTTCCTCTTTAATAATGTTTGTAACCCTGTCTATGATCCTGATATCTATGATGTTGTTGATGATGATTAAAATGTTTTTCCTCATATTTTGCAAAAATCATTTTACCAGCATCTGTCTGGAGTACATTAGTTATAGTAATTTCTATTTTTTTATTTATCATTTTTCTTGCCCCATCAACAACAATCATGGTTCCATCATTCAAATAAGCAATTCCTTGATCCTTTTCCTTGCCTTCTTTTACAATCTTCACACTTATTTTTTCTCCAGGTAAAAAAGTTGGCTTAATTGCATTTGAAAGGTCATTGATATTCAAAACATCAATTCCCTGAATTTCAGCAATTTTATTTAGATTGTAATCATTGGTAATTATTTTTGCACCGATTTCTTTGGCAATACCAACAAGTTTTTCATCAACCTTATTTGTTCCTTTAAAATCTCTATCAAGTATTTCAACTGTCATTCCAGAAACTTTTTTCAGCTCATTTAATATATCCAGACCACGGCGACCTTTATTCCTCTTCATATTATCAGATGAATCTGCAATTAACTGAAGTTCCTGTAAAACAAATTTTGGAACAATTAATACTCCTTCTAAAAAACCGGTTTTTGCAATATCACAAATTCTCCCATCAATGATCACACTGGTGTCAAGTATCTTTTTTGATAATTCAGCTTTTGCCAACTTTTTCTTATAAATAATAGCTTGAGCAACTATTATTATTAAAAAAATAAATATTACTGCAACCAGTAATATAATGGTATAATTCATTTTTTCACCTCCTTTCTTTTTAAATAATTTTTTGTCTTCTTAAAAAAATATTAAAAATTAACAATTTTATTATTATATAAACGTTAAAAATTTTTACAATAGAATTATCTTTATAAAAATACCAATCAATGAGCCTTTTAAAAGTTAAAATAATTATTCAAAAATAATCTTTTTTAAATCAGAAATATTTTTTATTTTTATTAACTTCATATCTGTATTTAAATTTCCAACACTTTCCGGAATCACACATTCAATAAATCCAAGTCGTTTTGCTTCCTGGACTCTGTTTTCCATAAACATGACAGGACGAACTTCACCATCTAACCCGAGTTCACCTATAAATATCATTTTTGGAGATATTGGTATATTTTTAAAACTTGAATATATTGCTGCAGCAATACCTAAATCTGCACCCGTCTCAAACACTTTTAAACCACCTGTAACATTAATAAAAATATCCTGATTTTCCAAGTTAATATTTAATTTTCTCTCCAGTATTGCAATGATCAATAAAAGCCGATTATAATCAATACCTGTCACTGTCCTCTGTGGAATACCAAAATTTTTCCTAGATGTCAGTGCCTGTAGCTCAATTAATATTGGTCTTGTTCCTTCCATCAATGTTATCACAGCACTGCCTATTTTAGAAATTTCAGATAATTCAATGAACAATTTTGATGGACTATTTACCTCTTTTATCCCATCCTCAACCATCTCAAAAATTCCGATTTCATTTGTTGAACCAAATCTATTTTTTACTGCTCTCAAAATTTTCAATTTATAATATTTTTCAGATTCAAAATACATAACTGCATCAACCATATGTTCCAGCATCTTAGGTCCCGCTATCATCCCTTCTTTAGTTACATGACCAATTATTATTATAGGGATATTTGTAGTTTTTGCGATATAAAGAAGGTGAGCACAACTTTCCCTTACCTGATTTATGCTCCCTGCCACTGAATCCACACCCTGTTTGTATACTGTCTGTATAGAATCAACAATAACCAAACCTGGCTTTTCTTTATCTATAATATTTGCAATATTTTCAATTATTGTCTCTATTGCAATGAGTAGCAATTTTGATTTAGCCTTTATTCTATCCGCTCGCATTTTTATCTGATTTGCCGATTCTTCCGCTGAAACATATAAAACCTTTATTCCGGCATTTGCAATCCTGTCTGCTATGGTCAGAGCAAGAGTTGATTTCCCAGCACCTGGTTCTCCACCAATCAGTGAAATAGAACCTTTAACAATGCCCCCACCAAAAACACGATCAACTTCGGAAATGCCGGTTTTCAATCTTTCTTCTTCATCTTTTTTTATATCAGGCAGGGGGGATAAAAAGGTTTTATCAAAATGTCTGTATGTGTCACTATTTTTTCTGTCAAACAATTCTTCTTCTGTAAATGTGTTATACTCTCCACAGGATGGACATTTACCAAGCCATTTAAAAGAATTGTATCCGCAGTTCATACATATAAATACTGTTTTCTTCTTTATCAACTTTTCCTTCCTTTATTTAGATTTCAATTTCTTTGTTTTTTATTTTTTTTAAAATATTCTCTAAAAAAACATACGGGTTCACCGCTTTTGTCTCTTGTCCTGTTCGCAAACGTAAAGATACAGTTTTTGTTTCTACTTCTTTTTCTCCGATTATGAACATATAAGGGATCTTATCAAGAGTTGCCTTTCTTATCTTTGCGCCTATCTTTTCATTATCATTATCTATAGCAATTCTTATACCTGCTTCTTTATATTTATTATATATTGTCTCTGCATATGGAAATACTTTTTCATTTATTGTGAGTATCTTCAATTGAATAGGAGATAACCATACAGGAAATGCGCCCTTGTAATGTTCAATTAAAACTCCAAAAAATCTTTCAAAAGAACCAAGCAATGCTCTGTGAATCATTACAACTCTGTGTTCTTTGCCATCACTACCTATATAATTAACATCAAATCTTTCTGGCAGATTAAAATCAACTTGAACTGTTGAACACTGCCATGTGCGTTTCAAAGCATCTTTTATTTTAATATCTATTTTTGGACCATAAAAAGCTCCGCCGCCTTCATCAATATTATATTGTAAACCCGTTTTATTTAGAACGGATTTAAGAATTGCCTCTGATTTATCCCAGATTGTTCTTTCTCCTATATATCCTTTTTCAGGTCTTGTACTTAAATAAATTTCATATTCATTGAATCCAAATGTTTTTAACATAAAAATTATCATATCTATTATTTGGGTAAGTTCTGTTTCAAGTTGCTCTTCCATCATAAATATATGAGCATCATCCTGGGTAAATCCCCTGACTCTCATCAATCCATGTAAAACACCGGACTTTTCGTATCTATAGACAGTGCCTAGCTCTGCCCAACGTAAAGGAAGATCTCTATAACTTTTCATACCTGTTTTGTATATAAGTATATGAAAAGGGCAGTTCATGGGTTTTATCAAATATTCAAATTCATCCATCTGCATGGGGGGATACATATATTCTTTGTAAAAACCCGTATGTCCCGATTTATGCCACAGATCAATCTTTGCTACATGCGGAGTATAAAGAATCTCATAACCACGTTTAATATGTTCTGATTTCCAGAAATCCTCAATCTCCTTTCTTATTATTGCACCTTTTGGATGCCAATAAATTAGCCCAGGTCCAAACTCATCATGCGTTGAAAACAGATCAAGTTCTCTACCAAGTTTTCTGTGATCTCTCTGTTTTGCCTCTTCTATCCTTTTTAAATATTCATCTAACATTTCTTTTTTCGGAAATGAAATACCATATATTCTCTGCAACATTTTATTTTTCTCATCTCCACGCCAGTAAGCGCCTGCAACTTTTAACAATTTAAAACTTTTTATTTTTTTTGTATTTGTTATATGCGGGCCCCTGCAGAGATCTATAAAATCTCCTGTTCTGTAAATACTGACATTTTCATTGGGTATTTCATTTATTATCTCTATCTTATAATTCTCACCCGCTTTTTTAAATAAATCTATTGCTTCGTTTTTTTTCATCTCTTCTCTGATAAAATCTTTTTCCTCATCTATTATTCTTTGCATTTCCTTCTCTATTATAATAAGATCTTCATCGGTGAAAGGCAGGTCTCTATCAAAATCATAATAAAATCCCTCTTCTATGGCAGGTCCTATCGTGACTTTAACATCTGGAAATAATCTTTTTACAGCTGCCGCCATTATATGCGCGGTGCTGTGCCAATATACCTCTTTACCTTCTGAATCGGAAAATGTAATTTCTTTTAGCTCGCCCGAATCTTTTATCATCGCTGTTAAATCATATAATTTTTCTCCTATTTTTACCACTAAGGTCTCAGCGAGGTCGCCTTTATTTTGTTTCAAAAATTCAATTATACGGATATCTTTATTTATTTCCTTTTTTTCACCTTTGTAAATTATTTGTATCTTTTCCACTTTTTTCCTCCAGTTTTATTTTACCGCTATTTGAAATCAGAAATGTGAGTTGCTCTAATTCAAGTGCTAAATCAACATTTCTTATCATGATCCTCTCCTGAGGTAATATATGTTTGCCTGCAAAATTTAAAACACCTTTGATATTTGTTTTCTTTAGAATAGTCATTATATCAGAGAGAGCGGTTGAAGGAGCTGTTATAATAGCAATCTCTATTTTTTCTTTTTTAATTATTTTTTCAATTTCTTCCATACTATAAATTTTAATTCCATCAATTTCCCATCCAATTTTTGCTGGATCTATATCAAAACAGGCAACTACATTAAATCCTCTGTTTAAAAAGCCCTTATACATAGTAAGAGCCCTTCCAAGATTACCTGCCCCAATCACACAAATTCTCCATTTTTTATGTGTTCCAAGAATTTTTGTTATGTTTTCTTTTAAATAACTCACATTATAACCAAAACCTCGTCTTCCAAATTTTCCAAAAAATGCAAGGTCTTTTCTAACCTGCGCAGAATTTAAACCAATAATTTTTGCAATTTTTTCAGAAGAGACATGCATAATTCCAGAATCCAAAAGTTCATTAAAACATTTTAAATATATAGATAATCTGTTAATTGTTGGAACTGGAATTTTTTTCATTTTTGTTCCTCTTTTCTAACATTGTCAAAATTTGCAATATCATCCATTTTAAATGTATGCTCGTGTGATTTTATATATTCATCCAGTTGTTTTTTTTCTTCTGTTATTTCAATATCCTTTGCAAATAATACTACCTTTTTTTGCTCTTTATCAATCTTGGTTATCTTAACATTTATAATATCCCCTTTCTTATATTTAACCTTTGATTTGTTTTTTATAAAAATTCTTCCAAAAACACCTTCTACTATCTGACAGATAATATAGTTATCTTCAATATCTGTTATTTTTACATCAATAAAACTACCTTCCTTGTATTTATTTATAAAACTACTCCATGGAGAAGGCGATAGTTGTTTTAAACCAAGTAATATTCTGTATTTATTTTTATCAAAACCCAGAATTTTGAATTCTTTTTTATCACCTATTTTTAAAATATCTGAAATAGATACAAAATTAAACCAAGAAATATTTGAAATATGCATAAAGGCATCAAAATTTTCTTCCAATTCTATTAAAACCCCCTCACCCTCAATAATCTCTTTAACTGTTCCAACGACTCTCGCTCCAACAGGATATCTTTCTTCTATATTATGCCATGGATTTTTTTCAAGACGTTTAACACTGACAATTACTAGATGTTGATTTTCATCCATTTTTATAATAACTGCATCTGATACGTCGCCCTTTTTATAAACTTCTTCTATATTTTTTATTCTTCGGTAATATGATATTTCTCCAACTGGTAAAAACCCATCAACAACACCATCCACATCAACATAGGCTCCATCTTTTGTAATTTCTAATATTTTTATTTTGGTCTTATCTCCTTGTTTTTTTTCATTTTGAAAAATTTCAAAAGGATTTGGAAAATTTCTTTTAACACTTAATTTTATCTCCCCATTCTCATTTGAAAGCACAAGAGTTTCTATTTCTTCATTTACTTTAAAAACTTCAGGAATATTAATATATCTTCTATATGATAATTCATGAACGGGTATAAAAACTGTCATATCATCTTTTGTTATTTCAATACCATTTTCCTTTAAATTGGTTATCAAAACTTTAACCTTTTCTCCTACAGGAAAAATTTTATTTATTTTTTCTTGTTCTTTCTTTAATTTTTCATCAAAATACTCTTTATAAGACACTACAATATTTTTTTTATCTTCCTCAAGTGCTATAATTTTGAATTGTAATTTTTGTGCGGTTAAATCCTTCCCATATGCCTTAGAATGGGACATAGGTAAAAACCCAGTCACATTTGCACCAAAATCAACAATAAAACCACTCTTCACCATTTTAATAACAGTAGCCTCTATTGGGACATTATCCTTGTATGCTTTCTTCACTCTATTAAAAACATTTTTTTTATCAGCGATTATCTTTGAAAGTAAAATAAAATCAAGATTTTTGTCCAGTTTTTTAATAAAAACCTCTAACTCATCCCCTACCTGAACATTCTGTAAATAATTATATCTTACAACTTCTTCTTTTGGTATAACACCTTCTTTCTTGTAACCAATATCTATATAAATCTGCTCTTCTGTTATTTTTATAACTTTACCCTTAACTATACTTCCTTCTTTTAAAATATAATTAAAATCTTCCATCAAACATTTAACTCCTTTATCTTTTTTATAACATCCTGTATTATCCAGTGAGGGGTTGAAGCCCCAGCACTGATGCCAAGAATCTTTTTATTTTTAAACCATTTCTTTTTTATTTCAGACGGTTTTTCAACCAAATAAACATTTTTCTGTATTTTTTTACTTAATTCATATAATCTTTTTGTATTTGCACTGTTACGGCCACCAATAATAATAACAATATCTGATTTTCTGGCAATTCTCATTGTTTCTTTCTGTCTGTTATATGTTGCATCACATACAGTATTGAAAATTCTAATTTCAATCTGTTTTGTTTTAAACAATTTATCTATTATATTAAAAATAATCTTTTTGTAATTATCAATATTCTGGGTTGTCTGCGCAATAATACCAATTTTATTACCCAATTTCATCTTTTTTATCTCAGAAAAAGAGCTTGCCACTTTACTCCGTCCCCGACAATATCCAATAATTCCTCTTACTTCAAGATGATGCTTATCTCCAATTATCAATATATCATAATTATTAGTAGTCAAATGTTCTGCAATATTATGAATTTTTTTCACATAGGGACAGGTTGTGTCAAGTAAAATTATCTTCCTTTTTTTCAAAATTTCCTGCTCATCCGGAGTTATACCATGGGTACTAACCACTACAATTGAATCATTCTCTATTTTATTCAAATCATATATGATATGCATTCCTTTTTCTTTAAGTCGTTTAACTTCCTGCGGATTATGAATTATTTCTCTAAATAAATAAATTTTTTTATCCGGATATTTATCTGGTAACTCATTTATCATATCAATTGCTCTCTGCACTCCAAAACAAAATCCTGCATTTTTCGCAATGATAATTTTCATCTTTCATTAACCTCATTTATATAATATTTTTTTTGCATCTCTTTTAATCTTTCAATGACCTTATCTGTAATTTCAATATATAATTCTTTTGATGATTCCTTTGAAAAATATTCGGTAAAATCCATGACATTGCCAAAATCAACAGTAACAGGAACAAACAATCTTGGAAGTTTTCCTCTTGGCCATGCTTTCCATGAGTTATGAATATATACCGGTAAAACCTTGGCTTTTGAATTATATATAAGCATTCCTGTTCCGGGTTTCCCCTCCTTTATAATTCCATCTGTATTTCTCGTACCCTCAGGGAAAAAAACAACTGTTTCTCCATGTTTGACATAATCAATCAATGTATTATATGCTGTTCGATCCACCACTCCTCGCCTGATAGGAAATGCTCCCATCCATTTTAAAAATTGTCCCCAGATGGGTTTGAATAATGTATCACGTGCCATGAATTTCAAATTTCTATTCAAAATGGTACATCCAATTAAAGGTGGATCATAGAAACTTGAATGATTAGCTACGATAATCAAGCCACCATCTTTTGGTATATTTTTTTTATTTTTTACTTTTAAAAAATAAAACAATTTAAAAAAAATAATACAGATAAATCTTCCAAGCCATACTATTATAAAAGACATGATCTTATCAACAAACTTTCTCATTTCTTCAATTCTCTTATAATATCAAAGAACCCCGGGAAAGATGTATTTACACATTCTATATCTTTAATTAAAAGTCCATTATCGCTGACAAGCGCAGCAATGGAAAATGCCATTGCGATCCTATGGTCACCAAAAGAATCTATATCAACATATTTAAATGGTTTACCACCATTCCCATAAATTATCATACCATCTTTTCTTTCTTCCACTTTAACACCCAATCTTCTAAGATTTCTTACAATTGTAAAGATCCTATCCGTCTCTTTGACCCTGAGTTCTTCTGCATCTGAAATAATTGTTCTTCCATTTGCAAAAGCTGCTACAATAGAAATTATAGGAATTTCATCAATAACTCTGGGTATAATACTGCCTTTTATAGTGATACCTTTTAACTTAGAAGATCTTATTACAATATTACCTAAAGGTTCATTATTTTTAATTTTTTTATTTTTTATATTTATTTTAGCTCCCATCTTTTTTAAAACATCAATTATTCCTGTTCTTGTTGGATTCAATCCAACATCAAGTACGGTTAATTCGGAATTCTTTAAAATAGAACCAGCAGCGATGAAATATGCTGCAGATGAAATATCTCCTGGAACATAAACTGTATTTGCTTTAAAACCACCAGGTGTTACTATTATCTTTCCATTATTGATTTTTATTTTAGCGCCGAAATGTTTAAGCATTCGCTCTGTATGATCTCTTGATTTTATATCCTCAATAATTTCTGTAGGTCCATTTGCATGTAAAGCAGCTAGAATAATAGCTGATTTCACTTGAGCACTGGGGATTTCCAATTTATATTTTATTCCTTTTAAAGAACCGCCGTAAACAATTACCGGTGCAAAACCGTTATTACTTTCAAAACGTGCCCCCATTTCAGATAGTGGTTTTATTACTCTATCCATGGGTCTCTTCACTATCTGGGCATCTCCTGTTATTGATGCTCTGAAACTCTGAGCTGCTAAAACTCCGAGTGTCAATCTTATTGCAGTTCCTGAATTGCCAACATATAATTCATCTTTGGGTTCATGCAAAGAAAAAAGACCATTACCATGAAGAGAATATATCGCGCCTTTTTTTTCTATCCTAACACCCATCTGTTTATAAATTTTAACTGTATTTAATGTATCTTCTGCTTCCAAAAAATTGTATATTTTTGTAATTCCTTTTGCAAGAGAACCAATTATAACCGCTCTGTGGGATATTGACTTGTCACCTTGCACTGTTATCTTCTTAATACAGCCTGAAATAGGAGATATATGTATTTTTTTCATTTTATATCCTCTCTCTTAATTTTCTTGCGTTTAAAATATAATTTTTTAATTCTTTTTCCTTGTTCAAATAAATCATCTGGGATAAAGCGTCTAATTCTTCAATTGCAATATCAATATCTTTTAAAATTTCATTTTTATTTGAAATAATAATATCAGTCCATATATCCTCATCGGATGCTGCAATTCTTGTAATATCTTTAAAACCCCTACCTATGATACTTTTATTTTTTTTAATAATTTTAGAAGCCATATTGGTAATAATAAAAGCCATTATATGGGGAAAATGACTTATTCTTGAAATATATTTATCATGTAATTTTGCATCCATTTTAACTATCTGCATGCCAATAAGTTTCCAAAATTTTTCAACAATTAACATCTTTTTTTTATCAGTATTTTTATGTGGCGTTATAATACAGGTACCTCCATTAAAAATTTCTGGGATAATATTTTTTATTCCTGATTTTTCAGATCCGACCATTGGATGAGAACCAACAAAATTTTTCCCGGTATCAATTCTATTTATCTTTTCAACAATTAATCCTTTGACACTTCCCATATCAGTTACAATTGTATCTTTTGCTAAATACGGTTTTATCTTTAAAAAAGCAAGAGGGATTAAATTAACAGGCAAAGAAATTATTATGATATCGGCATTTTCAATACCTTTTTTCAAATCAGTTGTTACTGAAGTAGCAGCTTTCTTTTTTAAAGCTATTTTTAGTTTTTTCATATTCCTACCAATGCCTACGACATTTTCACATATTTTTTTCTGTAATAATAAAGCACCCAGACTGCCACCCATAAATCCCATACCTATGATAGAAACTGTCTTCATTTTGAAGACCATTTTTTCTCCTTAAATTACTCTATTAATAGCTTTTGCAACTTTTTTTAATGATAAAACAAGTTTTGCATATTCAATAGGCAAAAGTGATTGGTCGCCGTCAGATAATGCTTCTTCTGGTTTTGGATGAACCTCAATCAATAATCCGTCTGCTCCGGCAGCAACAGCTGCTCTTGACATTGAATCAATAATATGCTTTTTTCCTGTTCCATGAGATGGGTCTACAATAACGGGAAGATGTGTGAGTGTTTTTACCATTGGAACAGCTGAAATATCTAAAGTATTTCTTGTGGCTGTTTCAAAAGTTCTTATACCTCTTTCACACAAAATAACATTCATATTGCCATTGCTTAAAATATATTCAGCAGACATCAGCCATTCATTAATTGTTGACATTAAACCTCGTTTTAAAAGTACCGGTTTATTTGTTTTTCCTACTTCTTTTAATAATTCAAAATTCTGCATATTTCTAGCCCCTATCTGAAAACAATCGGCGTACTTATTAACAAGTTCAACATGTCTTGTATCTAAAACTTCTGTCACAATGGGAAGACCAAATTTTTCTCTGGCAGCAGCAAGAATTTTTAAACCATCCTCTCCCATGCCCTGAAAAGCATAAGGCGAAGTCCTCGGCTTAAAAGCACCACCACGCAACATATCCACACCTGCTTCTTTTACTGCTTTTGCCGTTTGAAAAAGTTGTTTCTCACTTTCAACTGAACATGGACCAGCAATTAAAACAACCTTTTTTGCTCCTACTTTCACACCAGAAACATCAATTACTGAATTCTCTTTTTTAAATTCTCTGCTGGCAAGTTTATATGGTTTTAAAATTTGCATAACCTTCTCAACACCTGGTAAACTCTCAAGAGGCACATTCTGAAGAATACGTTCGTCTCCTATAACCCCTATTATTGTAGTTTCTTTGCCTTTTGAAATATGCGGAATCAATTTATATTCTTTTATCTTTTCAGCCACATGTTCAATTTGTTTTTTTGTACTTCCTGATTTCATTACTATAATCATTTCATCCTCCTCGCTTTAATTTATTTATCATTTCTCAATTTTAAATTTTTGATTTTGCTTATCAGCTTTTATTAATTTATTAAATTATATCTTAAATCCATATCAAATTCTAAATGCTAGGTTTTTCTCATCTGTCACTGATAATGTCTGTCAGTGCTTTTGCCAACTTTAAATTATCTTTTTTGGTTCCTATTGTTATTCTAGCATAATTTTCTTGTTGCGGTCTTATTATAACACCTTTTTCAAGTAATTTTTTAAAAATTTCCATGCTATTACTATTAAATTTTACAAAAATAAAATTGGCATATGTTTTAATAAAATCAATCTTTAATTTTTTAAATAATCGGTAGAGAAATTTTTTACCTTCATTATTTATTTTCAATGTGTTTTTGATATGATTTTTATCTTTTAAAGCAGCTTCTGCCGCATACTGTGCAAGTAAATTGACATTAAATGGTGGTCTGACACGATCTATTAAATCCACAATATCCTTATCAGCAATTCCATAACCGATTCTTAAACCTGCAAGTCCATAGATTTTTGAAAAAGTTCGAAGAACTATAAGATTAGGATATCTTCTTAAATATTTAATACCATCCGGATATTTGGGAGATCTAGCATATTCAAAATAAGCTTCATCCAACACAACAATTATTCTGTGATTCACATGTCTCATGAATTTTTCAAACTCTTCTTTTGTTATTATTGTTCCTGTTGGATTATTCGGATTACATAAAAAAACAAGTTTTGTTTTATTAGATAATCTATCTATAAACCCATCAATATCATGTCTGAAATTTTTATGTGGTACTACTACTGCACGACCTGATACAATTTCAGTAACTATTGGATAAACAACAAATGAAAGCTCAGAGAATAATACTTCTTCACCTGGATTAACAAATGTCTCAGCTATTAATTGCTCCAATTCATTTGAACCATTACCAAACATTAGCATATTGGCAGGTATCTTTAAATATTTTGATAATGTATTTCTTAAATAAAAAACAGAACTATCTGGATAAAGATTTACTTCTTTTATCTTTTTTTTCATAGCTGTAATAGCAAGCTTTGAAGGTCCTAAAGGATTTTCATTTGAAGCAAGTTTAACTATATTTTTTATTTTATATTCCCGCTCAACCTCTTCAATTGGTTTTCCGGGCACATATGGTTTTATATTGAAAATACTTTTCTTTGCAATATTTATAAATTTATTCATTTGCAAAATTTATTTTCCTTTCCAAATAAAAATTAATGGAAGGACAGTTAAGATATTATTAATTAAATATATTTTATTATTATTTTTTATAATAAATATCTGTCCATTCCTTGTGAAATCATTTCACAAACTTAAAGGTATATATTATATTATAATAATATTATAACAAAGATTCAAGAAATATTTTAATATATAGTTCAAAAATAGTTACAAAAAACGTTCAAAAATATTATATAAAGTAGCAAATGCTAAATTTTATATATTTTTATTTGACTTAATTATAATGTTTTATAAACATCATAATCTATTTATATTTTACAAAATTATAATGCTTGTCTGTTTCTTCAACCAACAAGTGGCAATTAGAAATTATTAATTATATTTACTCTCCAATTATCTGCACCACTATATTTCTATTCCTGCTATGAGTATCAAAATCCACAAAAATTATCTGCTGCCAAGTACCAAGCGTCATTTTTTTATTTTTAAAAGGAACAGTGAGAGAAGGTCCAATTAGAGCAGCTCGTAAATGAGAAGCTCCATTTGCATCGCCCCAAGTTGCATTATGTTCATAATGTGCTTTATAAGGAATTAATTTTTCCATTAAATCAGGAAAATCCTGTATCAAACCCGATTCATATTCTATTGTAGTAACACCACCTGTAGAACCAGGTACAAAAATTGTTACAATTCCATCATTTATTCCACTCTTTTCAATCAATGATTCAACTTTATCTGTTATATCTTTCATATCATTAAACCCTTTTGTTGATAAAGAAATCTTTTCCATTTTTACAGTCATGCTTGACCTCCTAAATATATATTTTTAAAAAATTATAACATAAAGAAAATTTAACAATATAATAGAAAAAATTTCAAGCAAGTATTGACTTTTAACTATTTATATTGCATAATATGTTTTACTAAAAATTGCCGGGATGACGAAATGGTAGACGTAGTGGACTTAAAATCCACGGGACGAAAGTCCATGCCGGTTCAAGTCCGGCTCCCGGCACCAAAAAATTTTGTAAAGTATGATTTTTATAAAAAATTTTTTAAAAAAGTTTTTTACATTTTAGATAAATTAATACCTTGAATCTCTATTCATGGTGTTATATATTATTTATTAGGACGCGGGGTGGAGCAGTGGTAGCTCGTTGGGCTCATAACCCAGAGGTCGTTGGTTCAAATCCAACCCCCGCAACCAAAAATAAACAAGAAAGCCCGCATTAATGCGGGCTTTCTTGTTTATAAAAATCAAAATTGAGAAATATAAAACAAATAAACTTCAGCATTATTTATTTTTTATTATTTCTCCACAGTTATCTTTACTTGTCTTGCAATATTCCCAGTAGTCACAATTACTCTAGCAATACCTGCTGACTTCCCTATAAATTTTACTTTATCTCCTGTTGTTTTGCTTAATATTCCAATTTTTACATCCTTTTCATGCACTTCCCAAACAGGATAAATTTCTATCTCTTTGCCATCTTTTGTAAAACCAACTGCTTTCATTTCAATTGATTTGCCTACTTTTACTTTAAGCACCTCAGGCATTACCTTTATCTTTGCTATATCACCAACTTTCACATAACCAGTAGCACAATTGTAAACAAATAGCAATATTAAAAAAGAAATAATCATTAATATTTTATTCATATTTGCCTCCTATTTTTTATATCGCCCCAAATTTGTTTATAATAAAAAATCAATCATTTGTGAATATATAAACTGTTTCCCCATCTTTTACAAGATTTAACTGTTCGCGTGCAACTTTTTCTATATATTCTCTATCATCATAAAGTTTTTCAACTCTTGATTGCAATTTAATATTTTCCTCTCTCAATTCTTTAATTTCATTGTTTATTGAATCGTATCGGCTTTTCATTTCAAAATAATTATAAATGCTTTTTGTAAGTATGATAACGCAAACAATTATAAAAAATAAAATATAAATAACTTTTTTAGGTTTTATATTTTTGTCTGAAAATCTTCTAACTATCATTTATTCTCCCATGGTCTGAAAAAATTGGTCATACTTTTTTCTTCCCACTGTTCTTTTAAATCCGGCAAAATATTATGTTTTTCATAAATTATTAAAGTTGAATTAATCTGCAGTAATATTATAACAATAAAAGATAAAAAAGGCATTAAAAAAATAGGAAAAAGTGAAATAATAGCAGAAACAATCGGAATCTGAGAACCATATATTAAACCAAATAAAGGATAAAAAAATAAAAGAAAATAGGATATTAAAATTAAGCAAAAAATACTTGAAAATGGAGCAGATAAAACCATAATAGCCGCCTTTTTATATGAAACAAAAATTCTTTTTTTCTCATCCAAAACTAAAATAGGTAGTAAATAAATTTGCATCAATAAAAATACTATTCCAATCCAAACACTTATACCAGCAAGTATTAGTGAAATAATCTTAACTGTATTTAATTGTCTATAAAAATTATAAACAAGAAAAACCAAAAAAAAGAAAGCAATATTAATAATAAATACTATAATACTCTGTAAAAAATATTTTATTATACCTTCCAAAATTTCTTTGAACATATTTTTATATTCTTTAAAAGTTATTATCTTTGAAAAATAATAAATAATTCCAGGAGATATAATATGCCAAATAAAAAAAAGGATTAAAAAGGTCATTTCATATTTTTGTAGACGCATAAAAAAAATTATAAAAATACAAAGAATTATTAGAAAAAAAAGAAAATTTATTAATATCCCTTTGAAAAGATTATCATAGAATTGCCAGAATGTCCTTTTTAAAACCCTCAAAAACATTTATAATAACTTTTCTAATTCTGGTATGGCTTTTTTAAGTTCTAATCTTCCGCGTCCAAGATTCCCATCCAGATTTAAAGCAAGGGTTACAAAATAACTTTTACCAAGTACCATCATTATCATCGTTGCTTTTTCAGTTGATATTAAAACTTCGTTTGTTTTGCCAAGACCAAAACTCTGAGATGCTTTTTTAGCGCTACTTATAATAGTAGAATATTCTGCTCCTGCAGCTGATATATCAAAATCTGGTTTAGTGGAATATTGATCTATTGCAATACCATCTTCTCCAATAACACCTGCTCCAATTGCACCATCTACATTTTCAACAATTCTTTTTAAAACTGTTTTAAAATCCATTTATACTCTACTCCTATGAAAGTACCTTTTTTATATCGTCTATTATATCTTTAAGAATCAAACGCATCTTTCCAACGTTTATGGCTTCATTACCTATCATAAAAAGTACACCTGTCATTACCTCTGTAAAAAGCAATTGACCTTTTTCAGAAGAAATTACTACCTGATTTAACTTGCCTTGATTCATATTCTGAACCGATTTTTCAGTTTTTTCAACTATTGATGCTATATGTTTTCCTATCTCATTCGTATTTACAGAAGGTGGTAAAACACTAGCAATTATACTACCATCCCTGAGTAAAAAAAAGCTACCAATAACACCCTCTACTTCTTTTAAAACATTTAATACTTTTTCTATTGCTTCAGCTTTTTCCTTACTTAATGTTATTTGTGTTGTTTCCTCTGGTTGTTCTGATTTTATTTCTACCTTTAATTGTTCCTCTTTTCGTGGCTTTTCTTTTTCATCAACTCTATCAGATTCAACTGCTTCCTTCATCACATCCAATATATCTTCTGTCGTTATTTTATCAGAAGATATAATTTTTTCTTCTTTTATTTCTGATTTTTCTTTGGCTTTTCTTAATTTTTTATCTTGGAGATCATATACTTCCCTTAAACGTTGTTGAACTACAATATTCTCGGGATCTAAATCAAGTAATTCTTTATATACCTCTATTGCTTTTTCAAAATCCTCCTTCTTCGTATATAATTCCGCTGCTTTTAAGCTTTTCTGAATATCTATTTGAGGTTTTTCAACTATCTTTCCTTGTTTTTCAGAAGTATTTATCTGTTCTTTTTTTTCTTCTTTCTCAACTGGTTTTGTAATTTCCTGCTTTGCAGAAAGTGCCTCTTTTAACTTTTCTTGTATTTCAACATCCTCTGGATTTATTGAAAGAACTCGTTGAAATTGTTCAACTGCTTCTGCATACATTTTTTTTTTGAGATACATATTACCTAGCATGGTATGAACCATTATATTATCTGAATCAACAGATTCAACTTTTTTAAGTTCTTGAATTGCTTCATCAAATTTATTTTTTTCTATGTAAACTCTACCAAGAACTACTCTAGCTGAAGTATACGTAGGATGTTTTTCTAACCCTTTCTTACATACTTCTATTGCCTCATCATATAATCCGGCTTTTCTATAAGCATCTGCAAGTGGCACAAATATCAAAGAATCTGGATTTTGAGACAATTTTTTTTTCAATTCTTCTATTTCTGCCAACAAAGCAGGATCCCCAGGCATTACAATCCTCCTAGTCTATTGTATCTCTGTCAGTAAAAAAATAATTATTATATTCTTCTAATCCTCTTTTAATCAAATTCAAATCAATATTTTGTATAAAACTAACATAGCCAATTTTCTTTGTCAAGATAAATCTTATTTTATCATTTATTGCTTTTTTATCAATTATTATTTTTTTTAAAATATCACTTATTTTTATTTTTTTTAAAGGTTTAATTAAATTAAATAATTTTAATATTTGTTTTTGTTCTATAAATGTTGCTTTTGAACATATTTTCATCTTATAAGCAATCAAAGCTGCAATATATATGCCAATAGCTACTGCTTCACCATGTTTATACAATTTATAACCACCTGCTGATTCTATAGCATGTCCAATAGTATGTCCATAATTTAATATAGCTCTTAAACCACTTGTTTCCTTCTCATCTTTTTCAACAATTTTAACTTTATTTTGAATGGATTTTTTAACCATATAAAACAAAACTTTTTTATCTCTTTTTTTAATTTTTTCTAGATTTCTCTTTAAAAAATAAAAAAAAGGTGCATCCATTATTATTCCATATTTTATCACCTCTGTTAAGCCATTTTTAAATTCAACTTCAGGAAGCGTTGATAATAAACTTATGTCTGTAATCACAATTCTAGGCTGATAAAAAGAACCAACCAAATTTTTTCCAGCTTTAAGATCAATACCAGTTTTACCACCTATAGAACTATCTGCTTGTGCAACCAATGATGTTGGTATATGTATCAAATTTATTCCACGCATATATGTTGATGCCGCAAATCCTGCTATATCACCAACAACACCACCACCAAGCGCAGCAATACCACAATTCCTATCAAGTCTTATTTCTGCACATTTGTTAAAAATAGAAAGTAATGTATGTATATTTTTATATTTTTCTCCGTCACCAATTAAAAAAACACTGCAATCATAATATTTTTTTAATGATTGCAATAAAATATTACCATAAAGTTTAAATATTTTTTTGTTGCTGACTATTAAAATTCTTTTTCCTTTTATAAGAGATTTTATTAAATCCCCTGTCTTGTTGATAATATTTATTCCAACAATAATATCATAACTGTTTTGTTTTAATTTAACTTTTATTTTTGCTTGCATATCTTATATTTATCCAGTTTTTTGATAATTTCATCAGCAACTCTTTCTATACTTTTATTATCAGTTTTTATAATTATATCTGCTGCTCTTTTATATAATTTTAAACGTTTATTAAAAAGCAAACGTGTTTCTTTTAAATTATTGATTTTAAATAGAGGTCTATCCTTTTTATTTTTAAGTCGCTTGTATGATGTTTCAAATGTGTTTTTTAAATAAACAATAATACCATTTTTCTTTAATATTTTTATATTTTGTGGCTTTATTACAACTCCGCCACCAGTGGCTATTATTATATTCTTCTGTTTCCCTGCATATTTAACTGCATCCGTCTCAACTTTCCTGAAAAATTTTTCTCCATATAACTTGAATATTTCTTTTATCTTCTTTTTTTGTCTCTTTTCTATTATTTTATCTGTATCTATTATCTTTCTTTTCAAAATTTTTGATAATTGTTTTGCTATAACTGTTTTTCCACTTCCCATGAAACCAATCAACACAATATTCTTCATGATATTTATTTAATATTTTCTTATATGTCTTAAATAATTTTTATAATTTTCTTTCATTAGATTCAATTCAACACAACCGATCTGTTCCATAAGAGCATTTGTTATTTCAATTGCTACAAGATTTTCCGCAATAATAGATACCGCAGGAACTACACATACGTCAGAACGTTCATATACAGTCTTGCTTTTTAGCTTTGTTTTTATATTAACTGAATCTATACCTTTTCTTAAAGTTGAAATTGGTTTAACTACTGCTCTTATTATTATCTTATTTCCGTTTGTTACGCCACCCTCCAATCCACCTGCATTATTTGTTTTTCTGTAATAACCTTTATTTTTTGAATAATATATTGCATCATGAACGAAAGAACCAGAATAATTAGCATAAGAAAATCCAGCACCAAATTCAACTCCTTTGATTGATTGCAAACTCATAAGAGCCATAGCTATTTTTCCATCTAATTTTCTATCCCATTGAGTATAATCTCCCAGCCCAGGTGGCACACCTTCTGCAATTACTTTTATTATACCACCCAACGTATCTCCTTTTTTCATTGCGCTATCTATTTTTTTTATTATAAGTGGTATTTTTTTAGAATCAGGATATCTTAAATCAACTTTATCATTTTTTATTTTTTTTATAATATCTTTTATATCTAACTTTTTATCTATATTTGTTGAAATTCCAGCTATATTAACTACATAGCCTAGTATTTCAATATTAAACTCTTTCAATAATATTTTACATATTGCGCCTGCGATGATTCTTGCTGCCGTTTCTCTCGCACTTGCTCGCTCTAAAACATTTCTCAAATCCCTATGATTGAATCTTATACCTCCTGATAAATCAGCATGCCCAGGTCGTGGAATTAAAAACTCATCAACAGATTGATTTATCGGAGTAATTGACATACGTGATTTCCAATTTTCATAATCATTATTTCTTATAAAAACTGAAATTGGAGAACCTATTGTTTTACCAAATCTAACACCTGATAAAATTTCCGCTCTATCACTTTCTATTTTTTGTCTGCCACCCCGACCATAACCTTTCTGTCGTTCAGCAAGAATCAAATTTAATTCTCTTTCATCTATTTTTAAATTTGATGGTATTCCATCTATTATAACGGTTAAACCTTTTCCGTGTGATTCACCAGCTGTGAGATATCTAATCATTTTTTTCCTTTTTTAATAAAATTTAATATTTATGATTTAATCTTCTACAATAGAAGGAGTTAAAAATACAATAAGTTCTGTTTTCTCATTAACCTTACTGGTAGCCTTAAAAAGATTACCAAGCAGTGGTATATCACCAAGCAATGGGACTTTATTCTCAACTTCTGTTATTTTATCAGTAAGTAATCCTCCTATTACTATTGTTTCATTATTTTTTGCTTTTACATAAGTATCTGCTTTTTGTTTTGTTATATCAGGTGGTCCACTTGTCCTATTTGTCTGAATTAAA
>JAOAIN010000167.1 GCA_026414685.1 Candidatus Goldiibacteriota bacterium | reverse complement strand
TATATTGAAGGAATGAAAAGGGAAATGTCAGATGATGCGCTTTTAAATATAGGTCATATTGTGCTTTATAATAAAGATTACTATGAGAATCTTGATTTCATGCCACTTGAATTTAATATTGATTATAATGATAAAATTGCTGAAATTATTAAGAAAACACCAAATGTGGTTTCAGTTAGACCTGAAATTAATTTTGGTGCTATTGCAAGCAGTAATAAAGAAAATTTGGATGCTTTTGTAAAAGCAATAGATTTAAAAGAAGTAAAAAATTACGATAAAAAAATAAAAACAATTATTAAAGGTAGATTTATTGAAAAGGATAAGGAGTTTATTATTGGTTATAAAGCAGCAGAATTATTAAAAGTAGATATCGGCGATAATTTGATTCTTTTTACAGTGGATAAATTTGGCAGTATGAATGCAATAGAAGGAAAAATAGTTGGCATTTATAAATCCTTTATAACTTCGGAAGATAAAGCAGGTGTTGTTTGTTCTTTGCCAACTGCTCAAAAATTACTCGGTATGGAAGGTAAAGTTACAGAGATTTTAATAAATGTTAAAGATTTTATGGGTTATGATTATCATACACTTGGAAAAATAGATGATTTGAGAAAAAAATTAGAAAAAGCAAAGACAGATACAGAGAAAAACAAAATTCAAAAAATTTTAAGTGAAAAATATCCTTTAAAGGGTGCGGAAAAAACAGCAAAAGAATTGGAAGAAAAGTTGCCAAAGTATATCACTGCTTCACCATGGCAAAAAGATCAGGGATATTTAATAATGATACTTAATATTGCTGATATATGGATTTATGTGATTTTAGGTATAATATTTTTTGTAGCGGCAATGGGTATTTCCAATTCTTTTTTAATAAATATAACTGGTAGGATGCAGGAGTTTGGAGTTCTGCGCGCAATGGGGCTTTCTACAAAACAATTGTTTGGAATGATTGTGTCTGAGTCATTTTTACTTGGCCTTATAGGAAGTATAATAGGGATTATTCCAGGAATACTTATTGTATATTATTTTCAAATACACCCCATAGATTACAGTGCAATGAGTGATGCTCTTGATATTTATAAAGGGATGGATGTTATTATGGGGACTTATTTCACATTAAAAGATACAATTTATACTTTTATAACAGGAATTTTAATTTCTGTATTTGCATCATTTTATCCTGCTTTTATTGCTGTGAGAAAGAAACCTGTTGAAGTTTTGAGGATGGTTGTATGAATTTAAAAATTATAAAGATTGCATTTAATAACCTTTTAAAACACAGCGGCAGAACTATTTTTAATCTTTTTACCTTTGCTACTAATGCACTGGCTCTTATAGTCCTTCTTGGTATGCTTAAAGGTATGTACAATGAAGCATTTGAAAGAACCATTGCGCTTGATACAGGACATTTTAAGATTTATCATAAAGATTATATTACTGAAAAAGAAAAAATGCCACTTGATAAAAATATTAAAAATCCTTATGAAGTTATAAAATCAATTGAAAATGTGCCATATTTTATATGCGCTACACCAAGAATAAAAAAATATGGAATATTGAGTAATACTTTAAATAAAACAAATGTAATAATAACTGGTATAGATATGAATAGGGAATTACAAACAATGAATCTTTTTAAAAATTTAAAAAAAGAGAATTATCTTGGAAATGGTGGCGAAATTTTGGTGGGTAAACGACTTGCAGAACTTATGAAAAGTAATACAGGTGATTTAATGCTTATTTATTCGCAGACACAGCATAAAGCTAATAATTTAATGGATGTTACATTGAAAGGCATATACTCAATAGGATTTGCAGTAATGGAAAAGATGATTGTATATATTCCATTTGATTTTGCACAGCAATTTTTTGATATGCCTGACTGTGCAACAGAAATAATTATAAAGATACAAGACAAAAAATTTGTGCCTTTTGTTAAGTCGCGGATAGAGAATATTTTAAAGGAAAAATATCCAGAACTTATTTTACGCGATTGGACACAAGAAGCAGAGGGTTTGATTGCAGGAGTCCAGGCAGATTTTATATCTTATGGTATTTTGTTTGCCATTTTATTAATTATGGCAGTATCAATAATTATGAACACACTCACAATAACTGTATTTGAACGAACCGCAGAAATTGGGACTCTGCGTGCAATAGGACTTACAAAAGGCCAGATAAGATGGATGTTTCTGTGGGAAGGAATACTACTTTCTCTTGGTGGGGCAATAATAGGTGGTATTATTGTTTTGCCAATAGTTTATTATCTAAATATTCATGGGATGACAATGCCACCAGAAATAATGGATAAAATGCCTTACCCATTTGAATCATTAAAATCAAAAAATGAAATTATTGATTGGTTTATTACATATGTTATATGTATTATAACAGGTATAATTGGTGCAATACTTCCAGCAAACAGAGCAGCGGGAACAAATGTTGTGGATGCGTTGAAAAAAGGCGTCCGGTGAACAAATTTTAAATTTGAAATTTCAAATTTAAAATTCAGGAGGAGAAATGTTTATTTTTTTAAAAATTGCTTTTGGTAATATTATAAAAAACTGGCGTAACAGTATAACTGTTCTCATAGTTGTTTTTGTCTGTGTTTTTACCATGCAGGTCGGAACGGGCTATATTGATGGATTTAAAAAGAAAATTACATCTGATTTTTTAAAACAGATAGGGCATGTAAATATTTATGATGAAAAATATTATAAAGAACAGGATTTTTTAATGATGGAATATAATATTCCATATAATAAAGAAATAATTAAAAAAATTAAAAATATTCCAGGAGTTAAAAATATAAGGCCTGAAATAAATTTCGGAGCAATAGCAAACACACAGAATAAAAATTTACAATGCATGGTAAAAGCAATTGATATACAAACTATAGATGAAAATTACAGAGAAAGAAAAAGTTCAATAATAGAAGGAAAATTTATCAAGACTAATAATGATTTTGTTCTAGGTTATAAAGCGGCAAAATTACTTAATATAAAAACAGGTGAAAATTTAATACTTTTGACAATTGATCAATATGGAAGTATAAATGCAGTTGAAGGCAGGGTTTGCGGTCTTTTTAAATCCAATAATGCAGTTGAGGATGAATCCATGGTTATATGTGGATTAGAAAAAGCGCAAAAACTTTTAAATCTCCAGGATAAGGTAACTGTTATAACTGTTAATTTTGATGATCCTTTTCTGGCAAATGAAAAAGCATTTTTATTACAAAAGATTCTACCCAATGGAATAATTGCTGTTCCTTGGCAGACGGGGCAGGCTTTTATTTTAAATATGCTTAAGTTATTTAATGTAATGGCACTTGCAATTTCTTTTATCCTTATTTTTGCTGCTTCAATGGGCATAATAAATTCATTCTTAATGAATATAATGAATAGATTACCAGAATTTGGAGTATTAAGAGCAATGGGTCTTAGTAAATTGCAATTATTTTTTATGATAATTACAGAATCATTTCTTCTAGGTGGGATTGGAACGATATTTGCTATGTTACCTGGGACCATTGTAGTAAAATATTTTGAGACAAACCCCATGAATTTTGAGAAAATATGGAAAATTATGGAGGGAAGTGGTATGGGGAGTATGGATGCAAGTATAGGTATGGTATTTGTGCCTGCTTCATTTATAATAGTAATAATGACAGGTATACTTATCTCTGTTATTGCTTCAATATATCCTGCGATGATTGCTTTAAGTAAAAAACCATCTGATATTATGAAGGTGCTTGAATGATTTTTGATATTTTTAAAATAGCTTTCAGAAATGTTTTAAGAAATAAAAGGCGATCAATTTTAAATATCTTATCTTTTTCTGTTTGTGTGTTAACTATTTTGTATGGATTTGGATTATTAAAAGGACAATTTGATGCTATGTTTGAAAAGATGATAAACATAAAAGCAGGCCATTTAAAGATATACAATAAAAATTTTACGGATGAAAAAAGAACATTACCACTTGATTTAAATATTAAAAATCCACAGGAAGTGATAAATGCCATAAAAGGTATTCCGCATTTTAAATATGCTTCTCCTAGGATTTTACATCCAGGCATAGTGAGTAATGGCAGGAAAAAAGTGAATGTTATAATACACGGTGTTGATTTTGATACCGAAAAAAACATAGTAATAACTTTTAATTCAATTAATGGTGATATGCCATCCATGGATTCTGCGCAGGTATTGATTGGGAAAAAACTTGCTGATATACTTGAGATAAAAAAGGGGGATAATATTCTTTTATATTCACAGACATTATACAATGCAAATAACCTTGTAGATGCAACGATTTCGGGTTTATATTCTATTGGTTTTGATGCTATGGAAAAAATAGATTTTTATATTCCATATAATTTTGCACAGGAATTTTTTGATATGAAAGACAAAGCAACAGAAATAATAGTAAGATTGGATAAAACAGAAAATGTACAGGTAGCAAAAAAATATATAGATGATATTATAAAAAGAAAATTTCCAGAACTTGTTGTCTTGGACTGGAAAGAAGAAAATCCAGAACTTATTGAAACTGCAAGAGTCAAATACAGAACATTTTCATTTATGGCTATGATTTTGCTTTTTCTATCTTTTTTCATTATTATGAATACAATGACAATGAGTGTTATTGAAAGAACACCAGAGATAGGAACATTAAGAGCCATAGGTTTTAATCGGAACCAAATATTAATGATGTTTTTATCAGAAGCTTTTTTACTTTCAGTTTTTGGCGCAATAGTTGGCTTTATTATTTCTGCGCCGCTTATTTATTATCTGAATGTTTATGGTATCCAGCTTGATCCACAGGCATATACCGGATATAATTTACCAATGGATTCCAGTATCAAAGCTATTAACAGATTTACAGACTGGATTTATGCTGTTATTATATGTGTTGTTGCCGGTATTTCTGGTGCAATTTTACCCGCAATAAGAGCATCAAGGATAAATATTGTAAAGTCACTGCAGAAAGGAGTACGGTAGTACAATTTATGATTTTGGATTTTAAAATATAAAAAATATTTATGAACTATTTTAGAACTATTTGTGAACTTAGTTAGAACTATTTTCATAAGGCAGGTGAAGAATATGAAAAGGATATTAATTGTTTTATTGTGTTCTATATTTGCCATATATTTACTAATTGCTCAGGAAAACAAAGAAAATCCACAGCCAACACCTGCGGATAAACCACTTACAAAATATACAAAAGAATTTGCATTGAGTTTACTTAAAGGTGTTGACGATTCTATGTATCCTAAAATTTTTAAAGCAAAAATGTCTATGGAGACAATAAGAAAAGGAAGAAATCCAATAAAATTTGTTTATGAAGTTTATTCAAAAGGTGGGACAAAAGCATTGATGGAAATTGTATATCCTGCAAGGGATAAAGGAAAGAAAATCCTTCTTCTTGACAATAATTTATGGATGTATGTACCAGATGTTTCAAGACCTATTCGGCTTTCCAGAAACCAATCATTTATGGGTTCTACTTTTTCAAATGAGGATGTATCTGATGTAACATGGGAAGATGATTATGACCCTTTAATAACAGGAGAAAAAGGGGAGATGCTCCTTCTTACACTTAAAGCAAAGAGAAAAGATGTAGCTTATAAGCAGATAGATATTTGGGTAAATAAGGAAACACGGGTGCCAACAGAAGGAGTGTACTATGGTTTATCAGGTAAACCTATAAAAAAGGTATTTTTTTCAAATGTGAAAGAAATCGCAGGACTTTTACGGCCGCTTGATATGCGAATGATAGATTTGCTTGAGCAGGGTGCTTACACTGATGTTAAAGTACTTGAATTACAAGAATTAGAAACATTGCCTGATTATAAATTTGATGCATCACAACTTGGCAGATAATTAAATTTATAGGAGGATTTAAAAAATGAAAAAAATTTTTATTGTTTTCACGATGTTTTTTTTATTATTTAAAATTTATGCTTATGATTTTAATCTTAATATGGAAGCTCAGTTTTTTTATAACAACTATATAAAAAATGATGCATATAATTTTATGGCTATGCAGACAACTTTAACTGCTTTTGAAAGTATACAAAAGTCACGCGTAAAAATAAAAGAAACAATAGAACAGATAAAACTTGATTTTGATGCAAGATTATATTTAAAACCAAATCAGAACAAATTTGAATATTTTATTGATTCTTTATATTTTTCTTTTGAAAACGGGCCTTTTATGCTATATACAGGAAAACAGAGAATAAAATGGGGAGTAGGTTACACATGGAATCCAACTGACAAACTTCAATCCGGAAAAAATGTTTTAGATCCTAATAAAGATTTGGAAGGAATTTATGCGTTGCGTCTGGAATATGCAAATGATTTTATTACACCTTCTTTTATAATTGCTCCTGACCCCCAACCAGTGGATAAAGATTTTAGAGAAAATCTAAAGTTTGCAATGCAATTGTATAAACTCATTGGTTCAGCAGATTTTTATATAAATGGTATTTATCAGATGAATAATTTACAAGTATTGGGTGCTTCTATTTCTTATGATACAGGGTTTATGGTATTAAATTTGGAAGGTGCTGCAATAAGATATGTAACTATTCCTGTCGAATTTAATGGAATATTTGGTTATGAATCAGATACACTTGATTGGTCCTATATAATTGGCTTTACAAAATCATTTGATTCAAATATTTTTGTTTCTGGAGAATATTATTATACAGGATGGGGAATGACAGAAAAACAATACAATGATTATATTATAATTAATAAAATTTCGTCATTTGGTATGAAAAAAAGGTATCTTTCTTTGAATATGTCATGGACGTGGAATGAAAAGATTTCATTTTCTGCTGTTTTTATTTATGGAGAGCAGGATTCCACAATTTTGTTTTATCCCAAAATAGAATACATAGAAAACAGCAATTTTAATGTTGAGATAGGATTAATTGAAAATATCACAGATAAAAATAAGGAATCATATTATTCAATGCCTTTTTATAACATAATAAATTTAAAATTAAAGGCGTATTTTTAATTTAAGGAGAAAAAATGGATACAATAAAGACAGAAAATGTAAAAAAAACATATACACTTGGTAAAACACTTGTTCCTGCTTTAAATGGCATAGATTTAACGATAAAACAGGGAGAATTTACATGTGTTGTTGGACCTTCTGGTTCTGGAAAGACAACATTGCTAAATATAATTGGTTGTTTGGATACTCCATCAGAAGGAACGGCAATACTTTTTGAGAAATATGATGTGTCAAAATTAAATGATAGTGAAGCAACAAAATTAAGAAGGGATAAAATAGGTTTTATTTTTCAGACATTTAATTTGATACCAGTTTTAAATGTATATGAAAATATTGAATTCCCATTAATAATACAAGGTGTACCAGCAGGAGAAAGGAAAAAAAGAGTAAATGCATTGATAGAAGAAGTGGGACTCACTGAATTTGTAAAACATAAACCAGAAGAACTATCAGGTGGGCAGAGACAGAGAATAGCAGTTGCAAGGGCGCTTGTAACAAATCCAGAACTGGTTTTGGCGGATGAGCCAACCGCAAATCTTGATAAAGAAAATGGGTTGAATATTTTAAGGATGATGAAAGAATTAAATGAGCATCATGGAGTTACTTTTGTTTTTTCTACTCATGATCAGAGAGTTATTGATATGGCAAAACGAATAATTTATCTTGAAGATGGAAAAATAGTTCATAAATAGAAAAGGCAATTGACAAACAAAAAATTTAAAACAGTAAATCAATAATGGATAATTAATAAATAAATCAATCAAAAAATCCTGTTCTTTTATTGACAAAAATAATAAATATGTTAATATTTTATATAATAGATTTATTCTACGGAGGTTAGTATGAATTATAGATATGCATTGATTTTTTTATGTGTAATAGTTTTATTTTATAGTTGTGCAACAACTGGCTCTCATTATGAATACGGAATGCAGTATTATGAGGCAGGTAAACTTGATGAGGCCATAGAAGAATTTCAGGCATCAATCGCTATTAATCCTGCAGATCCAGTTGTGCATAAAGCACTTGCAGATGTTTTTGCTGATAAAGGATTGCTGTTTGAAGCTATAACAGAATGGGAAGTTGCTTTAAAATTAAGACCCAATTATGAAGAAGTCAAAGGTAAATTAGAGGCAGCATATCTAGCTCTTGCTAAGGAGGAGCATGAAAAAGGCAAAATCAAAGATGCAATGGATTTATGGAGAAGGGCAATACAAATAAATCCAAATAATATAGAAGCACATAAACGTTTAGGCCTTGCATATATTGCCCTAGGTGATAATTCTTCTGCAATTCCTGAACTTGAGTTTGTAGCAGAAAAAAATCCAACGGATGATCTTGTATTTACAAAATTGGGTAAAGCATATTTTTCAATTGGGAATTTGGAAGCAGCTGCAAAAGCATTTGAAGCGTTAGTGAGAATAAAACCTACCGACGCACTTGCTTATAATAATCTCGGAAGTATTTACATAAAAATGAAAAAATATCATGAGGCTGTTGGTGTTCTGGAGCAGGCAAAAAAATTAGCACCTGATGAAGTTGTAATATTAAATAATCTTGGCAGTGCATATTTTAATATTAATGAATTTAAAAAAGCCCGTGCAGAATGGGCAAAAGTACTTGAATTAAAACCGCTTGATAAAACAGCTCGCGAAAACTTAAAAACTCTTGATAAAATGGGAGAATAAATCGTTTTTGTGAAATATTTATTTTATATAGTTAACTGGTGAAAGGAATGTTCAGAAAATTATCAGGATTTTTTGTTAAATTTATAGTGAGTATATGGCTCATACCGGTTGGTTATTTATTATTTGTTTTACCCAGAGAATGGTGGTTAACTTTAGTTTTTTCTTGTAATTTTCCATTAATTGCGGGTTATGTATTTTTTGGCCCTATTATTGCTTCTGTAATAATGGTTGGAGCTTTTATTATAAATATATTAGCAATTTTAAAGATTTTAGCCATAGGAGCTAATGTTTTTCCTTTTTTAATGTCTTTGTTATTATTTATTGTTGTATTTTTTCTTTTAAAACAAAGTGATGATGCAAGAAAATATAATTTGTTTTCAGCGCAGGATGAGATTAAAGTATTGGAAGGTGATACTGCGATATTGATAAAAGAAGAAGAAAATTTAATTCAATCAATAAAGGCCAATAAGGAAAGATTGGATAAATACAATAAATTGAAAGATATTCAAGATGGTTTAAAGGACCATCAGGTTTTCAGTGGAAAGATAAGATATATTTTACGAAACATAATTTCAATATTTCATCAAGAAAAGTCAATAGTCCTGTTTTTATTGAAGGGCGGTAAATTTTTAAGAGTGGAAGCAGATAAAAATGAAGATATGTTAATAGGAGAGAAAGACCAAGAAAGTTTATATTTACAAAATTTTGATGAATGGGTTAAAGTGAATAAAAAAGCTCTGATAATATCTGATATGTATAAAGATGTCAGATTCAAAGTAGAAGAAAAGCAAAACATTCGTTCTTTAATAAGTGTGCCTGTATTTATAAAGGATGAACTTGCGGGAGTTTTAAGAATATCTTCTTATGAGCCGGGATGTTTTAATCAGGAAGATTTAAGATTTCTTGATCTTGTTGCGGAAATGATAGGTAAGGTATTGGAAAAGGAGATGTATTATGCCCAGTAATAAAAATAAAAAAACAATAGTTTTAATTTCTTTTATTTTAATAATTATAAGTGTTTTTTTAACTTTTATAACAAAAGAGAATAGATATTATCACATTTGGTATCATATTTTAATAATTCCCGTTATTTTACTTTCAGTTTTTTTCTCAATAAAGGATATTATAATAATCATTATGGTTGTATCAGGTATTATCTGGGCAATGGGTTTTATAGAAAGAATAGTAAATGTTTATCAACTTTTTTTTGAAACATTTATAATAATTATTTCCACCATATCTTTAGGTTGGTATGAACTTTTATTTAAAAAAGAAAAAGAACAGATTGAAATTGTAGTTGATTATAAGAAAAAACAGATAGAAGAAATAAAAAATAGAATAGAAAATTTAAATAAAGAAAGTAATTCAATACTGGACGAGATAAAAAAGATAAAGAAAGAATTAACAGTCTGATTTATGGTTTTATGATGAATAGTGGCAGGTTATACATAGTCCCAACTCCTATTGGAAATTTATCAGATATTACAATCAGGGCAATCAATATTCTTAAAAATTGCGATTTAGTAATTGCAGAAGATACTCGTATAACACGAAATTTATTAAAACATTATCAGATAAAAACTAATATAATTTCTTATCATAAGTTTAATGAAGTGAAAAGAACGGATTTTGTTTTGAAATTATTAATGGATGGAAAAAATATTTCTCTTGTTTCCAATGCTGGTACTCCACTAATATCTGATCCAGGTTTTGTTATTATTGACAAAGCTATTAGACATGG
>JAOAIN010000138.1 GCA_026414685.1 Candidatus Goldiibacteriota bacterium | reverse complement strand
GAGATTACTTACAGCAAGGAAGAGAGATATATAATATTGGTATTTGCTTTTTTTGCTTCATTCATGGCAACATTTATGGGGTCATCTGTTAATATTGCTTTGCCTGATATTGGCAAAGAATTTAATTTAAATGCAATAGTTCTTTCCTGGGTTGCTCTGTCATTTTTAATGACTGCTGCAATTTCAAATTTGCCTTCAGGATGGTTTTCTGATATATACAGCAAGAAAAAAATTATCTTAATTGGACTTATAATTTATATTTTTGCTATTATTCTTACAATTATATCAAAAACAACATTTTTGCTAATTACATCAAGAGTAATTCATGGTCTTGCAGGACCACTTATATTTGCTTCATCTTCTGCTTTACTTGTGAATGCATTTCCAAAAGAACAGCGCGGCAGAGTGCTTGGTATAAACAGTGCAGCTGTTTATCTCGGGCTTTCTACTGGTCCTTTTTTTGGTGGCATTTTAGCACACAACTTTGGATGGCGTGCTATTTTTATAGTTGTTTTATTTATTTGTGTGATTTTATTTTTTTATTTTGCTTTTAAAGTAAAACAAGATAATCCTGAAAAAACAGATAAAAAATTTGATTTAATAGGACTTATTTTATATGTATTTTCCATAATTTTTTTAATTTACGGGTTAAGTAATATTACAGAAGCAATTGGTAAGATATTCGCTTTTATTGGATTTATTGGAATAATTGTATTTATAATTGTGGAAAATAATATTACACAGCCTATTTTACCTGTAAAATTGTTTCGTGAAAATATTATGTATATGTTTTCCAACATTGCAGCACTTATACATTACACTTCTACCTTTGGTATTACATTTTTGCTTAGCTTATATTTACAGTATGTGAGGGGACTAACATCACAAAATGCTGGTTTAATTGTAATGACTCAACCATTTATGATGATGATTCTATCGCCACTGGCTGGTAGAATTTCGGATAAAATAGAACCAGCTTATATTGCATCGTCTGGCATGGGATTAACCGCTCTGGGTTTATTGATTCTTTCCACAATTAATACAAATACAGAACTTAGATTCATTGTTTTTACCCTTGCATTTATTGGTATTGGATTTGCGTTTTTTTCATCACCAAACACAAATGCAGTTATGAGTTCAGTGAGTAGAGAGTTTTATGGTATAGCCTCAGGGGTTTTAGGAACCATGCGGCTTATGGGACAGATGTTTGGGCTTGCGATATCCACAATGATGTTTTCTTTTTTTCTTGGTAAATCTAAAATTACACCTTCAAATTTTGATATGTTTATGAAATCAATAAAAATGTTATTTTTTATATTCTTTATTTTATGCGTTTTCGGAGTTTTAGCATCAATGGCAAGGGGTAGGGTAAGGAAATAAGTGAAGGATAACAGATGAAAATATCTTCAAATTTTAGTTCTCCGTATTTAAAGATTGTATAACTTAAATTAGAAGATGTAAAGATTTGAAAATTTTCTTATTTGTATCTCGGTTTAGCTACTTTGCTTATAAATAGTATTACATCAAATTGGTTTTTAATTATCATTATCATGAATGTAAACCCCAACTCATGATAGGGACTCAATTTAAAGAATTTATAAATTCTTCTATTTCCTTTCTCACTTCCTTTTTTGTTGAATTATAATTTATAAGTATATGTTTTGTGTGTTTCCAGCTGCTTAAATCAAATTCACGTACTCTAATAGTGCCGGATGATAAATTTTTTCTTATATATGACATATTTTGAAATGGAACTGTTGCGTCACCGTTTGCATGCATTAAAAGAATAGGCGTTTTGATTAATTTTAATTTTTTTCCTGTTTCATACATTCCCATTTTTAAACTATGAACCTGAACAGGAAAATCATATAATTCATAATCAGGTGGCATATCATTGATTGCCCCATCTTTATCCGCTTTGTTAGGTCTATTTTTTAATTCCTTTATAAACCATGAGATATATCTGTCAATATATAAACGCCAGTCATATATAATACCTTCTTTTAGATTATTTAGAAATACAGGTGCTGAAATGGAAATAACACAGTCAGGAGTAAGATTATCGCAGCAGAATTCTTCTGCGAGTTTTAATGCAATTGTACCACCCATTGATAGACCGCATAAATAAACTTTTTTATAGTTTTTTCTTGCTTCAAGATATATGTCTCTTACGTGTTTATACCATTGTGAAAAGTATGTTTTTTTAAAATCTTCTTTATTTGTTCCATGACCAGGATAAAGCGGTACGAGTACATTGTATTTTTTGGAGAAATATTCTGCAAGTTCTTTAAATTGAAGCGGAGTTGCTTTGAAACCATGTAAGAATATGATAATTTTATCGGATTTTTTATTATTGATTTTTATCGGTCGGTAATCCGGGTTTATTTTTGAATAATCAGGCAATTTGTATTCTATAGGTGTGGAATACATAAAAGGGGTCTCATTTATTATGTATGTAATAAAAACAAATAATATAATAAAAAAACTTGTAATTAATAATTTTTTCTTACTCATTTTTTCACCTTTTTTTATATATTAGCAAATTTCAGGGATTAAAGCAAATGGTTAAGAAAATAGTTCAAAGATAGTTTGAATGTAGTTCAAAAATAGTTAAAAAATAGTTTTTACTATTTACGAATATTCACTAACTTTTTATGAATTATTTAAGAACGTCTTATTAATAATTATTGACATTAAATAATAAAATGATATAATTTCATTATATATATTTAATAAAAGGAGGAATATTTGATGAGAAAAATTTTTACAATAACCATAGCGGGATTGTTTTTATTCGGGACATTGTTTTTTATCGGTTGTGGTGCAAAAAGTCAAAAAATAAGTAGTGCTGCTGATGAAGAATCCCAGGTAATGGAAGAGGCAAAAACATCAGCTAAAGAAGCACTTCCTTCCACTTATATAGTGGAGGCAGGCGATACATTATGGTCTATTGCGGCCAAACCGGAAATATATGGTAATAAATATCAGTGGCCTTTGATATATGATGCTAATAGAGATATACTAGACAGTTATAATACACCTTTACAGGAAGGTCAGAAACTGATTATTCCACGTAATGTAAGTGCTGTTGAAATAGAAGCGGCTAAAGAAAGAGCAAAAGAACTCGGTATTCCTGATTCGGGAGAAGAAAAAATAAAGGTTGCTTCAAAGCGTAAAATAACCAATTATGAAGATGAACAGAATAAAAAAATAGTTGGATTATCTGAAAAGAAACAAACCGAACAAAAATCTTATGAAGAAGAAAGTGAAACAGAGGAGCAACCTACTCCAATACCGGAACCGAGTAAACCAAAGAAAAAAGGGAAAATTAATATCATACCTCTGTTTCTTATAATTCTTGGCGTTTTACTTCTGATAATATTTTTCATATTCTCACGTCAGAAAAAGGAAGAGGAAGAAGAGGAAGAAAAAGAAGGTGGCTCAAAAACAAATATACTTGAATAATAATATAAAATTTATAACAGGTGCAGCATTTCATGTTGCACCTGTTTTTTTTTTAGGATTTTAAATGAATAAATTTTCTGAATTTTTATTAAAAAAAATACTCATCCCTATATGTATTTTTATCTTTAAAATAATTGCATCCACTTACAGGATAAAGGAGATAAATGCATATAAAATAACACCATATCAGGGCAAGGAAAGAAATTATATATATGGTTTTTATCATTCTCAGTTGCTTGCTCATATTTATTTTTACAGAAATACAAAAATGGTTTCGCTTGCATCCCTTCACAGAGATGGGGAAATTGCAGCAATAGTTGCACAGAAATTTGGCATAACAATTGTGAGGGGGTCATCCACCCGCGGTGGAGTAGAAGCATTACTTGGTTTAAAAAAATATATTAATGAAGGTTATGATGCGGCACTGACTGTTGATGGACCACGCGGACCAGCAGGTAAGGTGAACAACGGTGTGATATATCTTGCAAAATTGACAGGCAGAGAAATCATACCATGTTGTTTTGCTTGCGATAGGAATATACGTCTTAAGTCCTGGGACAGGTTTATGATACCGCTACCTTTTTCAAAAGGAGTATTTAATTTTGGCCGACCTATAAAAATACCAGAAGATTTAAAAGAAAAGGATATTGATTTTTATAGAGAAAAAATTCAGAAAGAATTAAACAGAATAAATAAAGAAGCAGAGGAGAAAGTTAAAAAGTAAAAATGGATGAAATAATTGCTGCCAAAAAGCAAGATATTGAGAGTATTCTTGAAGGATTTGATGAGTCCAGGAGAAAAATGATAATAAATTCTCTTGAACTGGCAAGCAGAGCCCATTTTAATCAAAAAAGAATGTCAGGAGAGCCATATGTTTATCACAGCATAGAAGTGGCAAAAATCTTAAAAGAAATGAAAATGGATGCACAAACAATATCCGCGGGACTTCTTCATGATGTGGTTGAAGATACACATTATAAAATTGATGATATAAAGAAAATTTCAGGTGAAAATGTTGCATTTTTAGTGGAAGGCGTAAGCAATGTAACCGCAAAGGTTTTTAAAAGAAGCGGTAAGGTTTTTGGCGAATCATTGAAAAAAATGTTTCTTGCAATGGCAAATGATATAAGAGTTGTAATTATTAAACTTGCGGATAGATTGCATAATATGCGAACAATTCAGTATTTGCCATTAGAAAAACAGAGGATAATAGCACAGGAAACATTGGCAATATATGCTCCACTTGCTCATCGGATTGGTATGGAAAGAATAAAATCAGAACTTGAAGATATTGCTTTTAACATTTTGTATCCAGAACAATATAGATTTATTGCTGATTATTTAAACGAAAAAAAAGTAAGTAGAGAGAAACGTATACAGGATATGAAAGAAAAAATACAGAAAGAGCTTGAAAAAAATAAAATAATTGCAGAGATAACAGGTAGACCAAAACACTTTTATTCAATTTATCAAAAGATGATAAGAGAAAATAAACAGATTGATGATATATATGATTTAATAGCACTACGTATTATAACCAACACAGTAAAGGAATGTTATGCGGTTTTGGGTATAATTCATAACATGTGGAAGCCACTCCCTAATAGAATAAAGGATTATATAGCAATACCAAAGTCAAATATGTATCAATCGCTTCATACAACGGTTTTGGATACAGATGGTAGACCTGTTGAAATACAGATAAGAACAAAAGAGATGGATGATATAGCAGAAGAAGGTATCGCTGCACACTGGAATTATAAAGAAGAAAAACCATTTGATAAAAAAACTGATAGTGCTTTTATTTGGCTTAGACAGCTACTTGAATGGCAGTCAAACATAAAAGAAAATGAATTATTTTTAAAAGAATTAAAAATAGATCTTTTTCAGGAATCTGTTTTTGTTTTCACTCCAAAAGGCGAAGTAAAAGAACTTGTAAAGGGTTCAACTGTTCTTGATTTTGCATACAGCATCCATTCAGAACTGGGGGATCATTGTATAGGTGCAAAGGTAAACGGAAAATGGGTTACAATAAAATACGAGCTTAAAAATGGCGATATCATTGAAGTTTTAAAAAGTTCAACCCAGCATCCGACAATTGATTGGCTTAAAATTGCAAAGACAGCAAAAGCAAGAAATAGAATAAGACACTGGTTGAGAACAAATCAGGATATAAGAGAGAATATTGAAAAAGGACGACAACTTTTAAGTGATGCGTTAGATAGTTATAAACTCAAAATTGACAATATCAATGAATCTATGTGGAATAAAATAATGCAATATTATAATGTGAGTTCTCTTGATGATATATTGGCAGGAATAGGATATGGCGAATTTTCTGCACAAAGAATTGCAAATAATTTTTATAAAGAATTGATTGAAAAGAAAGAAATTGTAAAACTGCCATCATCTGAAAAGGAAGAAAAGAAAAATGAAATTATAATTGACGAGAAATATTCT
>JAOAIN010000134.1 GCA_026414685.1 Candidatus Goldiibacteriota bacterium | reverse complement strand
TGATGTGTCTGCTGATGGTAATGTAATGGCGATTGATGGCAATTCTCGTATTTATTCTGAAAAATTCTATTATAATATTAAAACTCAAAACGCTTATACCAGAACAGCTCATGTAATAATTCCACCTTGGATATTTATAAGCGAAAAAATAAAAAAAGAAAAAGATAGAATAGATCTTGAAAATGCTATTTTTACGACCTGCGATAAAATTAAACCACATTACAGGATGGAAGCTTCTATGATTTTTATACATGGCAGAGAAAGGATAGAATCATGGCATACGAGAGTTTATCTTGGTAATGTTCCTGTTTTTTATTTTCCATATTATACACAGTCACTTGAATCAACTAAAGATCCTTTTGAATTTAAAGTCGGGCATAATGATAATACTGGATTTTATTTTTATTCAAAATACAATTTCTTTTTCAAAATCATTGAATTGATAGCTTTGAGTGGTTATGTGGGGTTTGATTATGTTGAAAAGATAGGTCCCGTCTATACGCTTGATTTTTTATATGGATTCAATCCACAATCCACAGGAAATTTTGCATGGCGTTATGCAGAAGATAAAAATACAAATCAGAGGCGATGGTCACTTATACTCGGTTACAATCACAATTTTAATGAAAGTATGAGAATTGGAGGACGTATCAATTCTCAGAGCGATAGTTTGTTGAGTAGAGATTTTCTCGCTCTTGATAAAGTTGATATGTTAAGACAGGAATATAATCTATCTTTTACTTCATCATTTTTTTCAAACCATTCAATAGGAATTGATTTAGCGGATGTTGAACAATTAAATACAAGAACGTCGCGATACGAAACTGTAAACAGGACTCTGCCAAGAATTAATTATAATATTTTTTCTCAAAATATAATTCCTTATTTGTATTATTCGCAAAATTTAAATTTTCAAAGAGAATATATTCCACAAAAATTTGATTATTCATACAGTGGTTTATTTACTCCAAGAGTAACAATAAATACAACGAGAATTTTTGATTTTATTACTATTTCTGGAAATTTATCATTAACTTCGGAATGGAAAAAATATAGTGAAAAAGAATCTGGTTGGGGAGAAAATTTAAGTAGTATTAATACAGGTGAAAATATAAATTTAAACATATTTACTAATGGACTGCTTAATTTAAATATGGCGCACAATTTTTCAAAACAAATAAGTAAAACAGAAGGATTACCAAAAAAAGGAGTAAAAACCAATCTCATCACATCATCATTAACAGGTAGTTATGGGATTATCAGTTATGGTATGAGTGCCAGTTATAATATGTTAAAGGCAAAAGATGAACTTTATAATAATTCTGAACTTGACAGATTTTCTTTTTTAAATATATATAGCAATATAAGATATACGTTGTATTCTTTAAGTGTCAATTCCATGGTGAGTATTTTTTCTCAACAGGTTAAAAATATTTCAATAGATTTTGGATTACGGGATTTTTCTAAAAATCAGCTATGGTCTGTTACTGCGCTTATAAATTTTATTAATAATTTGATTGATGCAAATGGTTATCCGGTTACAGGGAATAGAATTTCTGATTCTCTTACATTCAGAACCGGAATGACTTTTAAAATTTTTGAATACATGGATATTTCATTTTACAGAAATTATGATTTGATTGAAAAGAAGTTAATAGAACAGAGTGCGGCACTTACATGGTATATTCATTGTTGGCAAGCTGATTTTAACTGGGCAGTAAGACAGGATAATATATCTCAGTTTGGTTTTACAATTTCCATATCAGCAGTGCCACAGTTTCGTTTCAGCAAACCGACAACCGCTATTCCTGATTTTATGAACATGATAGGAAATTTTCAAAATGTTTACTGAAAATCACATTCTGAATAAAGATGTTCGTTATATAAAAGGAGTTGGACCTAATAGAGTAAAAATACTGGCCAAATTGAATATTAAAACAATATTTGATTTGATATATTATTTTCCCAATGGATGGATGGATAGATCAAATATTATTCCTATAAATAAGGTTAGGATAGGGGAAAAAGAAGCGGTTAAAGGAGTTGTTGTTGATAAGGGGACCATAATGACAAAAAGTGGTTTAAAAATCACACAGGTTCTTATCAAAGATGAAAATGGTTACATAAGTGGTGTCTGGTACAACCAGCCATATATGGAAAAAATTTTTAATAAAGGTGATAATGTGATATTTTTTGGGAAAGTTGAATTTTTTAAAAATTCTTTTCAGATATCAACTCCAGAATATGAAATAATAAAACAAAAGTCAGGAAAAGATTCGGTTGATGAAGAAGATTTGATAAATGTGAATAGAATAGTACCCATATATCCTTTGACTGAAAATATTTCACAGAAGCAATTGCGAAAAATTATTAAATATACTATTGACAATTATTTAAAATATATTGAAGAATATCTGCCTGACGAGATTCTTAAGAAATATTCATTGATAAATTTAAAAGAAGCTCTTTATAATATACATTTTCCATTAAATTTTAATATGCTTGAAAAGTCAAAAAGACGACTTAAATTTGACGAGTTTTTCATTTTGCAGTCCGCTTTTGCATTAAAAAAGAAAAAAATAAAAGAAAATAAAGCACCTGTATTTAAAATAAATGGAGAATTATATAACAGGGTATTGAATCTTCTACCTTTCAAGTTAACCTCTGCCCAGGAAAGAACACTTGATGAAATAAAACAAGATCTTATTTCCGGTAAACCGATGAATAGATTGATACAAGGTGACGTTGGTTCTGGAAAAACCATAGTCGCTTTATTAACTTGTATAATTGCAGTGGATTCAGGTATGCAATCAGCAATTATGGCGCCTACTGAAATACTTGCTCTACAACATATGAAAAATATTTCCAGTCTATTAAATAAAGTTGATTTGAAGGTGGCTTTACTTATAAGCGGGATGAAAAAAAATGAAAAACAGGATATACTTTCTAAACTTAAGTTAGGTGAGATAGATATAATAATAGGAACACATGCTCTCATACAGGAGAATGTTGTTTTTAAAAATTTAGGTTT
>JAOAIN010000070.1 GCA_026414685.1 Candidatus Goldiibacteriota bacterium | reverse complement strand
TATAAATCATTAAATTCTATTTTTCAAACTTATCATAGATGCAATTGATATTTTTATCAAATCTCCTATTATAAAAGGTAGTGCTCCTATCTTAATAGCAGCACTTATGTTTATTTTATAAATTATACAAAGATGAATAATTCCAAAAAAATAAATAATAATTGTGCCAAGAATAAATAAATAAAACATATTAAGAACTGTTGTTTTTATTTTTTCTTTTAATATAGACATTATCACTCCTGCCACAATAAAACCTAATAAATACCCCGCAGTTGGTCCTATTAAAGATAGCATTCCTGTTATTCCTGCAGCAAAAACAGGCAAACCAATCAATCCTGCAATGATATATAATGTTTGAGACATCCCCACCTGTTTTGGACTTAAATAATAAATAGAAATAAAAAGAAAAAATGTCTGCAGTGTAATAGGAACAGGGGTATATGGCAAATATACTTTTATTAAAGAACCAACAAACATAAGAAAAGAAAACAAGAGTATTTTAAATATATTTTCTATCCGTTGATCTATAATAATATCTTTTGTTAAAGTTTTTACTAAATTATTCATTTTTCACCTCAAGATTTAATTTTAAATTTTTTGAAATTTTATATTAATAAATAAACGATGTCAAGAATAATAATTATTTTGTTCGTATATAATTTATATTATAAAATCTGTACTTAAAAATTTATTTTGATTTAATTAATTAAAAAATATACCCCAAATATTATTAATTTGTAAAAAAGACGTGGTTTATAAATTATATAAAATGATAATTTAAATAAAAACTCAATGAAACTATTGTTTACTTGTGTCTCGTAATAAATTAAGACCCCATATTAATATAGCAGCAGCTACTACAATAAGTCCAAGCAATGTTGCCTTAGTATTTATTTCAAAAAACTCACCGCCCTCTTTCATATATGCCATTACATGGTCAACCAACCACATTATAGTGGCTCCCCATAAAATTGAACTTAAAAAACCTAATTTGTATTTTTTATCAGGAAATTTATACCAAATTAGTGTAGCAATTACAGCAGCAACAAAAGTAAAAATCAACCACATATTATCACCTCTATATTAAGTTGTTTTTATACTAATAAGTAAATTGCACTAAAATTTCTTTGAATTTGCTTACTTTCTCAGCAATAGCCACTATTACAGCCCAAACAAATGTAACAGCTATAGACATAGTTACTCCAACTGTACTTAATTCACTAAGCATTATATTAGTATCTTCTGGTGTTTTCATTGCAGTTAAAAAAGGTGGTATAAAAGTGATTTCTCCATGCCAGATATGTTCAATTGCTAACAATATAACACCACCCCATAAAAGCCTGTTCAACAATCTCAATCTCTGAATCCATGTAAATTTTTGTTCATCTGACTTTTTATTTTCTTTTTTTTCTAATACTTTCTGTATAACTGTTGTTACAATCGCTTCACCCATGGGAACTAAAAAACATGCCATCTTGTATTTACCTCCTTTTATTATTTAATTCATTTTAAATTCATAATGCAATCCAACCGTTCCTAAAATTTCTTCTGCTTGAAAATCTTTGAAACCGCCAGATATTCCTGCATCCAGATTAAAACCATCAAATAATGAATATCTGCTACCTATTTGCCAATCTTTAAATCCTTCTTTATCTCCTAAAGCTTCTATTCCTATATCTATTTTTTCAAATCCAGCAATTACTGCTAATGCATATGTTACTGTATGTGACTCGGCTATCTGGCCAGGATATAACAAAGAATACCCAATATTTACATCAATTTCAATAAATTCAAAAATTTTCTTTGTAAAAATAGCATTGATTACATAATTAGATGTGCCAAGTTCATTAACAAAAGAAAAAGATAACGTATCTTGAATAATTGCATATTTTAAAGAAATTTCAGGTGGAGTAAAATTAGGGCTTGAAATTGTTATATAGCCAAAACCAATTCCAATGTCCATACTATTTGTTAATCCGTGTTTAAAACCCAAACCAAATTCTCCTGTCTCTTTATTAAAATCATATCCAAGTTCAATTTCATATTCTCCAAATGCAACAGTTGGCGCATCATCTGTTGCAAATGGTCTTGCAGCTTTACAATTAATTGATAATAAAAATAAAACAAAAAAAAGAAAAGAAAAATATACAATTTTATCGGATTTGATTTTTTGAATCATTTTTAACTCTCCTTTCTTAATGTTACGAATTTTAAAATCGTGCTACTATTTTTACAAAAAAAATATATTTTGTCAAGTTAAAAATCCGATATCAAGTTCACAAATTTGATTTTTGGGTGGTTTATAAATTTAGCTTTTGTTTTATACAAGATGATGTTAAATTTTAGGTAAGACACTTGATTTAAATATATTGGTTTTCTACATGTAAATGTGAATATGAATATATCTTTTTAAAAAAATTATGCCTGATTTAATCAGAATCGGGAATAACAATAAAAAATTTAAATTTGAAAAATTCATTTCTCTATTCCTGATTGTTGTGCGTTCTAATCGTGACTTTAAAATCCAAATTATTCTATTGACACAAGTTTTAAACTCTGCCTCTGCGAATTTTTCCTTTTACCTAATATACTAGGCAAACCCTATATTAACATATTTTCCATTGCTCTAAGGAAAATGGAGCTGTGATTTCTATTTCTTTGCCTGCAACACTATAAAAAAAACTTATTTTATACGCATGTAGGCAAAGGCGGGGAAAATTATCTTCATATTTTTCCACTCCTGTTGCTTCTTTTCTGTTATATAAAGAATCGCCTGCAATAGGATGTCCTATTGATGCAAGATGAACCCTTATCTGGTGTGTTCTGCCTGTTTTTGGAGTTACTTCAAGTAAAGAATAATTTGTATTTTTTTTTATTACTTTATATTCCGTTATTGATTTTTTTCCATTTTTATAATCTATAACCATTACTCCTTTTTTCTTTTTAAGCGATGCAATAGGTTTATTTATTACTCCCTTTTTAGTGGTTAGTACGCCATGGACAAGCGCATAATAAATTTTTTTTACTTTACCCCTTTCCCACATCATACTTAATTCTCTATGGATTTCAGGATTTTTTGCAAACAAAATAACACCAGAAGTGTCTTTATCAAGACGGTGCACTATATAAATTTTTCCATATTTTTCTTTCAAAAATAAATACAGATTTGTCTTACTTTTATCAAACCTGTCAGGGATAACAAGCATGCCAGATGGTTTGTCTAATGCAATTATATTATCATCTTCATAAATTGTTATATTTTTAATATCAATTAAACTTAAATCTTCCATGTTTTCTCAATCTTCCATATCTACCATATTTAAATATAAATTTAGCAAATATGGAAAATCCAGCAAATTTGCAAATTTAGATGCCTATTATTTTTAAAAATTCTTTCTCATCTATAATTTTAAGACCAAGTTTTTTGGCTTTATCAAGTTTTGAACCAGGGTCTTTACCAGTAACTACATAATCAATATTTTTACTTATAGAAGATGTCACTCTGCCACCCAAA